>JBAPVZ010000051.1:0-1534 GCA_049283435.1 Candidatus Dormiibacterota bacterium | reverse complement strand
GGCCAGGGCGGTCGGCATCCACCTCGTCGTCGCGACGCAGCGACCATCGACCGACGTGATCACCGGCCTCATCAAGGCGAACATGCCGTCCCGCATCGCGTTCGCGGTCGGCTCGCAGGTCGACAGTCGCGTGGTTCTCGACACGGCCGGCGCGGAGAAGCTGCTCGGTCGCGGCGACATGCTGTACCAGCCGATCGACGGCGGCAAGCCGACCCGCGTGCAATGTGCGTTCGTCAGCCCGATCGAGGTGGAGCGCCTCGTCGACCACTGGAAGCGGCAGGCCGAGCCCCACTACATGCAGGCGGTCGTCGAGCAGGGCGCTGCCACCGACGGCGAGGGCGGCGGCGAGAGCCGCAAGCTCGACCCCTTGTTCGCGCGGGCGGCGCGGGCGATCTGCGCCGAGGGCACGGCATCGGTCTCGCTCGTCCAGCGGAAGTTCAACGTCGGCTACTCTCGCGCCGGCCGCATCGTCGACCAGCTCGCCGAGCACCGCGTCGTCGGGGCCTACCAGGGCAGCAAGTCGCGCGAGATCCTGATGACGTCGATGGACGTCGACGAGCTGCTCGAGCGGATCGGCCTGGAATAGTCGCGCTGCGAATCTCCCCCCGTGCCCGTGCCTGCGGGCGCGTAAGAATGGCGTTGTTACGGTGAACCTGCCCAACTTCCTGACCCTGAGCCGGCTCGTCGCAATCCCGGCCCTGATGGTGCTGCTCGCCCTCAGCTTTCCCTATCACGACGAGATCGCGGCCGCCGTCTTCGTCCTCGCGTCGTTGACCGATACGGTGGACGGGAACCTGGCTCGCCGCCGGCACCAGGTCAGCGAGCTGGGAAAGTTTCTCGACCCGCTCGCCGACAAGCTGTTCGTGCTCTCGGTGCTGATCGCGCTCGTCCAGGAGCAGATCCTGTGGGCCTGGGTCGTCGTCGTCATCTTCAGCCGCGAGCTCCTGATCACGGTGCTGCGCTCGCTGCGGGTGAGCCGGGGCGTCGTCGCGGCGACGCCGTTCGGCAAGACGAAGACCGTCCTCCAGATCTTCGCCGTGCTGCTGCTGATCCTCCAGCGCCCCTACCCGGTGCTGCACCTGCCGGCCGCGATCCTCGTCGCCGCCGCCGTCGTCTTCACCGTCGCGAGCGGGTTGGACTACCTGTACCGGTTCCGCAAGGTGTGGTTCGGACCCGAGCCGGAGACGGCGCCGGCACCCGACAGCGAAGGCGGCGAAGGCGGCGAAGGCGGCGAAGGCGGCGAGCGAGAGGCGGCGACGTTGCGGGAGCAGGCGCCGGCCGAGATCGGCCGGCTCGCGCGTCAGCTCGGGGACCGGCTGCGCGCGGCGGGGGCGACGATCGCGACCGCGGAGTCGTGCACCGGCGGCCTCGTCGCCGGTGCGCTGACCGACCTGCCCGGCAGCTCGGCGTACTTCTCGGGCAGCGTCGTCGCCTACACGAACGACATCAAACGGGAGCGGCTCGGCGTCGCGCAGGCCCTGCTCGACGCCCACGGTGCGGTGAGCGCCGAGGTCGCGCAGGCGATGGCGGAGGG
>JBAPVZ010000050.1:0-5638 GCA_049283435.1 Candidatus Dormiibacterota bacterium | reverse complement strand
CCGCCGCCGGGTGCTGAGGCGGTTCATCGCCGATGCGCCGACGCGTGCGCCCGCCAGGCCACCTGCTCGGCCAGCGGCACCGCGAGCGGCTGCCCGAGCTCCCATCGCCCGAGCGCGACGCCGTGAGCGGCGAGCTCGGCCGTGAACGCGCCGCGCTCCATGCCCCAGATCCGGTGCGCGAGCTGCTCCGTCGGGCTCGCGCCGGCGGCGACGAACGGGAGCGGAGACAGCTCGACGACGGCGAGATCGTGCCCGCGCCCGCGCAGGTCGAGCAGCGCCGCCGTCATGCGCGCGTCGAGCAGCGGTGAGAGCGCGATCACGAGCGAGCGCGGCGGCAGCGTGCGCGGCGGGAGCACGTTGAGCCCCTTCCAGGCGTGGCTCAAGACGATCTCGGTGTCGATCAGGGCGTCGAGGATGCGGTAGAGCTGGCGCTCGCCGGTCTCCGGCCGCAGCCAGCGCAGCGTGCCGCCGAACGAGACGAGCCCGACCCGGTCCCGCCGGCGCAGGTAGGCGCGGGCCAGCGCGAGCGCGCCCCGCACCGTCAGATCGAGCGTCGTCGTCCCGGCATTCCGCAGGCTGACGAACGTGTCCAGGAAGAGCACCACCTCGGTGTTGCGCTCCGGGTGCATGTCATTGACGTGCGGCGTGCCGCGACGCGCCGTGACCCGCCAGTTGATCCGCCGCTGCAGATCTCCGGGCACGAACGGCCGAACGTCGGCGAACTCGATGCCGTCCCCTCGCAGGCGCGAGCGCTCGTTGCCGCTCCAGAGCCCGGTGTCGATCGCTGCAATGACGCGGCGCACCTGATCGGGCGCCGGGTAGACGCGCAGCGGCAGCTCGCGCGCCGGCTGCAGGCGGTAGCGGAAGAGGCCGAGCGGGTCCCGCGCAGCCGTCTCCAGGCGCACGCTGAGATGCCCGCTCCAGGCGCGGCAGCGCAGGCGCCACCGCCACTCGCCAGCGTCACCGGCGCGGATGCCCCTGTGCTGCCGCAGCGGTGCGTCGACGATCTCGAGCTGGGGCGGGACGAGGACACGCAGCTCGAGATGCGAGACCGGGCGGCGCGCGGTGACGACGACGCGCAGCTCGATCTCCTCGCCCTCGAGCGCTCGGGTGCGGTCGAGCGCCGCGTCGATCGCGAGCTCGGGGTGCCGCGAGGAGGCCAGACCGACGGCGACCGTGAGCAGCAGCGGGATCGCCAGCGCGACCGGCTCCGGCCGCCCGAGTGCGAGCGCCGCGACGAGGCAGGCGCCGCCGATCACGAGGTAGGCGGCGAGCCGGCCGCTGCGGGTGACGACGATCCGAGGGTCGTCGCGCTCGGACTCGACCGCCGGCGAGGTCATCCCGCGCGCGGCACCGGGACCTGCGCCAGGCACTCCTCGACGACCGTCTCGCCACTGATCCGCTGCACCCAGAGCTCCGGCCGCAGGCTCAGCCGGTGCGCGAGCGCGGGCCCGGCCAGCGTTTTGACGTCCTCCGGCACCACGAAGTCGCGACCGGCGAGCGCCGCCCGGCCGCGCGCCAGCTTGAGCAGGGCGAGCGAGCCGCGCGGGCTGGCGCCGACCTGGAGTCGGGGGCTGGCCCGGGTCGCCGCGACGACCTGCACGATGTAGCGGCCGACGTCGGGATCGACCTGCACGTCCTCCAGCGCGCGACGCATGTGAGCGAGGTCCTCCGCGCTCGCCTGCGGCCGCAGCTCCAGCTCGTCGACACCGCGCCGCAGCCGGCGCTGCAGCACCTCCAGCTCCTGGTCCTCGTCGGGATAGCCGATGCCGAGCCGCAGCAGGAAGCGGTCCAGCTGGGCCTCCGGCAGCGGATAGGTACCCTCGTACTCGATCGGGTTCTGGGTCGCGAGGACGACGAACGGTGCCGGCAGGCGGCGCGCCGTCCCCTCGACCGTCACCTGCCCCTCCTGCATCGCCTCCAGCAGCGCGGCCTGCGTCTTGGCCGGCGCGCGGTTGATCTCGTCGGCGAGCAGCAGGTTGGCGAAGATCGGGCCCGGCCGGAATTCGAACTCGAGCCGGCGCGGGTCGAAGATCGCCGACCCGGTGATGTCGGAGGGCATCAGATCGGGGGTGAACTGGATGCGCTTGAAATCGAGGCGGAGGACCTGGGCAAAGCTGCGGGCGAGCAGCGTCTTCGCGAGCCCCGGGTAGTCCTCGATGAGCACGTGGCCGTCGGCGAGAATCCCGAGCAGGCACAGCTCGAGCGCCTCGCGCTTGCCGACGATCACGCGCTCGATCTCGTCGAGGATGCGACTTGCGAGCATTCGCACCTCGGGCAGGGTCGGCTCGGCGGAGGTCGTCGAAGACGGCTCAGAGGGCATCGAGGGCCTCCACCGCACGCGTGATCGCCGCCCGAGAGATGCCAGGGCCGTTGCGGTTCTCCGGCACCGGGCGATCCGGACGGACGAGATCCCACGCGTCGTCGCCGAGCAGCGGCTGGAGCCGCGCCGGGGGCCCGGCCAGAGAGAGACCATGACGCGCCAGGCGGTAGTCCGCAATGAGCACGAGGCGCGGCCGAAGCCGGAAGTGGACGTCGAACGCGTTCGAGGTCGCGAACGCGACGATTCGCTCCATCTCGGTCAGTTGGGGCACCTCGCGCGGCCGGCCGGGCGGCCGGCGGAGCCGGCGGAGCAGCGGCAGCAGCCGCCGGCGGGGCAGCGGCTCGGCCGGGACCTCGCGGAGCAGGATGGCGACGAGCAGCGCGAGCCCGATCGTCCCCACGGCGAGTGCCCACGCGCGGAACAGCGTGGCCGCCAGGTCCGTGCGTACCGCCAGGGCGACGAGGAACAGCACGGTCGCGATGCCGGCCCAGGCGATCGCGCGGGTACGCGCGCCGGAGCGCGTCGCGCGACCGGCCTGGCCGATCCCGGGGTCGTGGATCATCGGGGGGTCGGTTCCGGCTGGGGCACCAGCTCGGGTCGTGTCGCGGCCGCGCTGAGCGCGTCGCGCACGGCCCGCAGCGTCGCGACCGCGTGGTCGCGCATCTCCTCGTCGACCGGATTGCGCGAGTAGCGCGCCCACTCGAACAGGTCCACGAAGCGCTCGAGGGAGCGCGCGTCCACGCGAGCCTCCAGGAACCCGAGCGCCCGCGCCAGGTACTCGGTCGGCGCCTCCGCCACGTGGGGCGGGAGGCCGCCGCCGGCGAGTATCCGCTCCAGCCGCCGCCAGGCGACGATGACCGCCTGCCGGGGATCCGCCTGGGCGAGGACGTCGTCGATCGTGTCGTCCAGCGTCTCCTCCATCCGTCGCGCGAGCTGCCGGCGGACCGAGCCGTGCGAGGAGGGACGGCGCAGGCGCCACCAGGCAAATCCGGCGACGAGCGCGACGAGCACGAGCATGACCGCGAGCGCGAGCCAGTCGGGGCCGTTCGCACCGCTCGCCGCCGCCGCCGCGGGAGGGACGGTGGGAGCACCGGCCTGTCCAGCGCCGAGCGACTTGGGCAGCGCCAGGAAGCGGTGGCCCATCAGAAGGCGCCCGGTCAGTCCAGCGAGCGCCGCCAGGCTCAGGCTCGCGACGACCGTGTGCCACCACGGGCGGCGGCGGAGCTGTGGCCGGTGCCCCGGTTCGGGCCAGAGGGCCCATCCGATCACGACGAGCCCGACCGCGACGATGATCACGCCGAGGTAGAGGCCGATGTCGAGCAGCGGGTGCAGCACGGCCGCGGCCGTCGCCGGCGCACCGCCCGAGGCGCCTTGCGGCCGGCTGGCGACCGCGACGACGAGGAGCAGGACCGCCGCGCCGGCGACGAGGCCGATCCGCCACCACCGTCCCCCACCGTGCGCGTCCATGGTTCTCCGGAGTGTAGGCACTCGCCCGCGGGCGCGCGAATCGGGGTGCGGGTCGGCGCCATTGCAGGGCGCGGTGGCGAGCAGCTTGCGGCCTCGCGGACGCGGCGAGAGGAACGCGCGCCGCCGGGCATCGCGACAGGTCGGCGGACCTATCCTTCGGGACATGATCCGCGCTGCCGTCCTCACCGAGCCGAAACGGCCACTGGAGATCCTCGACGTCGAGCTCGCGGCGCCCGGCCCGGGTGAGGTGCGGGTCCGCGTCGTCGCCGCCGGTGTCTGCCACAGCGACTACCACTACATGGTCGGCGACCTCCCCCACCCGCTCCCGGTCGTGCTCGGCCACGAGGGGGCCGGCGTGATCGAGGAAGTCGGGCCAGGCGTGCGCGATCTCGCGGTCGGCGACCACGTCGTGCTGCTGTGGCGAACGAGCTGCGGCCACTGCGAATACTGCAGCAGCGGTCGCCCGGCGCTCTGTCCGGTCGGGAACGCGATTCGGGCCTCGGGCACGCTGGAGGACGGGACGTCCCGGCTGCACCTGGATGGCGGCGGCGCGCTGTACCACTTCCTCGGCGTCTCCTGCTTCGCCGAAGCGGCCGTATGCCCGGTCGACGGCGTCGTCAAGGTGCCCGACGACGTCCCGCTGGAGGTCGCGGCGCTCTGCGGCTGCTCGGTGATGACGGGCGTCGGCGCGGCGACGAACTCGGCGAAGGTGGAGCCCGGCTCGACGGTCCTCGTGATCGGCGCCGGCGGCGTCGGCCTGTCGGCGATCATGGGCGCCCAGCTGTGCGGGGCCGCTCGCATCATCGCCGCCGACCTCAGTCCGGCCAAGCTGGAGCTCGCGAGGCAGTTCGGCGCGACGGACACCGTCGACACCTCCCGGGAGGACCTGGTGCGCACCGTGCGCAAGCTCGTCGGCGGCGTCGAGACGGCGGTCGAGGCGATCGGCCGCGCGGACACGGTCGCCCAGGCGGTTCGCGCGTTGCGCGCGGGGGGCACCGCGGTCGCGGTCGGCATCGCGCCACCGAGCATCAAGGCGGAGGTCTCACTGCTGGACCTGGTGCTGCAGGAGAAGACGCTGCGCGGCTCGGTCTACGGCTCGACGCGCCCCGGCATCGACTTCCCGCGGCTGTTCGAGCTCTATCGCACGGGCCGGCTGCCACTCGACCGGCTGCTGTCGCACCGCTTCCGCCTCGACCAGATCAACGAGGCGTACGACGCACTGCTGCGCGGCGAGCTGACGCGCGCGGTCGTCATCCCTGGCTGATGCCGGCGGACCGCTTCGCCGATGCGTGCGCGGCGACGGTGCAGGACCCCTGGCTCCGCAAGCTGCCGCTGGTCGGGTCGGTCGACCAGTTCGTCGACAGCACGGACGTCCTCCAGCGCGTCGGTCGGGCGGCGCTCCTGCGCGCCTTCTTCGCGGAGCTCGACCCGGCCTGACGCCCAGGCCGACCGGGTGATCCGCTTCCCCAAATCAGGGCGGGACCGCGTCGAAGAGGCCGGTCGCGGGGTCGCGGACGAGGCGCCACCCGTCATCGTGCACCAGGAGATGATGCTTGCGGCAGAGCAGTGCCCCGTTCTCGATCTCGGTCCTTCCACCCAAGTACCACGGGACGAGATGATGGCCGTCGCACCAATTCGGGTGGCGATCACAAGTAGGAAATGCGCACCCGCCGTCTCGACGCGCGATCGCCTTTCGCTGTGCCGCCGTGAACGTCCGCTTCGACCGCCCGACGCGCAGCACGTCACCATGCTCGTCGAGCAGCACCGGCGTGATCTTGCAATCGCAGAACAGGCGCTGGGCCATCGCGACCGGCACCGGCTCACCCGTCATGTCGAGCGTCGGTGACT
>JBAPVZ010000049.1:0-2242 GCA_049283435.1 Candidatus Dormiibacterota bacterium | reverse complement strand
TCAACTCAGACGCTCAGGGCGCCCGCAATGCGCTCAAACGGATCCGGAAGCTCTGCAACGAGGCGCTCTCCCCCAGCACCGAGGACAGCGCCACCTGAGATCGCTCCTCAGGCACGGGCCAATGGATGGCACGCCGGTAGTGGTGCCTGGTCCCGAGCCGTGTGCCGTTGTCTCCGCGCTGGAGGCCCCTCGACGTAGCTCGACGCTTCCGGCCCCTGAGCACGCCCGTCGTCACCAGCTCACGTGCCGTCTCGGGCACCGAGCTCGTCCACCTTCCCTGGCCGGTGCCGAACGGCTCTGGGGGTACGATGCTCGCCAACCGCGCCCCACCCAACGCAAAGGAACGCCATGTCCTCCTTTGGACGGTTAACCGCCTCCAGCTCAGAGTTCGCGAACAAGCGCGGCATCTACCTGGGGCGGCGCGCGACGAAGCTCCACGTCGCCCTTTACCGGTGGACGGGCGGCAAGCTCGGCGGACGTCTGCCTGGCTGGCCCCGGGCACGAATCGTCCTGGTCGAGCACACGGGCGCGAAGAGCGGGGTGAAGCGGACGTCTCCGCTGATGTATCACCAGGACGGCGAGGCTGTCGCCGTGGTGGCGTCAAAGGGAGGCCAGCCGACACATCCCGCGTGGTTCCATAACCTCAAGGCACACCCAGAGACCACCATTCAGATCGGCTCCGTGGTTCGCGAGGTCCGTGCTCGCGTCGCGACGGACGCCGAGCGCGATCGTCTCTGGCCGGAATTCGTGGCGTTCTACCCTGGCTATGAGTTCTTCCGGAGCCACGCGAAGGGGCGGAAGATCCCGATCGTGATCCTCGACCCTCGTTAGCAAGGGCGGCCTGCCTGGTCATCGCGCCGGCACCGATCGACTTCCGAAGGTCGGAGAAGTCCCTCCTCGACCAGGCCCCACCCGGTGTTGGCTGCCCTCGATATGGCGTCAGGCCGTTATGGCAGGCTGTGGTGAAAATCGACCGCCACCACCCTGTTCAATTTGATCGTCCTGGAGTAACCGCCATGCCTGCTCTCACCGTCCTCCTCTCCGGTCCCGTCACCGAGACGCAGCTGGCGGAGATCCGCGCTGCCGCGCCGGGCGCCGACTGCCGCTACTTCACCGAGCAGGCGGAGCTGGAGGCGCACGTCGAGGACGCGGACGTCGTCGCCGGGCGGCTCTCGCCGGCGGCGTTCGCCCGTGCGCGGCGCCTGCGGTGGGTGCACACCTGGGCTGCCGGGCCCGACTCCGCGCTCTACCCGGAGATGGTGGAGAGCGCGGTCACGCTCACGTCGTCGAAGGGCAACGGCGCGGTCCCGCTCGCCGAGCACGCGATGATGCTGATGCTGCTGCTCAACCGGCACGCGATGCGCTGGATCGACGCGCAGCGAGAGCGGCGTTGGGAGTCGTTCCCGCATCCGGAGCTGCAGGGCCTCACCGTCGGCATCATCGGGCTCGGCCACTCGGGTCAGGATCTCGCGCTGAAGGCGAAGGCGTTCCACATGCGCGTGCTCGGCATGCGTCGCACGCCGCAGCCGACCCCGAACGTGGACGAGCTCTTCCGCCAGGAGGACCTGCACCGCCTGCTCGGCGCGTCGGACTTCGTCGTCGTCACGGCGCCACGAACCGTCGAAACCGCGGGCATGCTCGGCGAGGCCGAGTTCCACGCGATGCGGAGCACGGCCTACTACATCTGCTTCTCGCGGGGCGGCATCGCCGACGACGCCGCCCTCGAGCGAGCGCTGCGTGAGGGCTGGATCGCCGGCGCCGGGCTCGACGCGCACGGCCAGGAGCCGCTGCCCGAGGACAGCCCGTTCTGGACCACACCGAACACGATCGTGACGCCCCACAATGGTGCGACGACGCCGTTCACCCGTGGGCGGGGTGCGGCCATCTTCGTCGAGAACCTGCGTCGGTTCCATAACGGGCAGCCGCTGGAGAACGTCGTCGACAAACGCGTGGGGTACTGACCCCAGGGGAGGACCGCCGTCCACCTCTCGGAAACGGGGCCACCTGCTCTCGGAACGGGGCCACCTGCGGGCAAAGGGACCCCTCACCGTCGGAAATGACGACCCATTGCCGGCAATCGGCCCGTATCGACGGCGCTCGACCCATTGCCGGCGATCGGCCCGTATCGGCGGCGATCGGGCGGCAGGCTCAGGTCGCGAAGCGGTCGGCGGCGTCCCGCATCGCGGTCCGCTCCGCCTCTCCCAGGTGTGGGTCGTTCAGGCGCCAGGCCGCAGCCGTTCGC
>JBAPVZ010000048.1:0-23501 GCA_049283435.1 Candidatus Dormiibacterota bacterium | reverse complement strand
CTTCTTGGCTGCGCTCACGATGTCGTCCCACTTCCAGGCGTCGTTGGGCAGCTTGGCATCGGGAGGCTCGACGCCTGCCTGCTGCATCAGTGTCTTGTTGAAATACAGCTGGACGCAGCCGGCGTGGCCCGTCGTCGGCAGCGCGTAGACCTGATCGTCCTTCGCAAAGGTGACCGCGGTGATGGCGGCCGGATAGAACTGGTCGAACTTGTACCCGTCCGCCTTCGCGTAGGCATTCAACGGCTGGAGCAGCTTCTGCGCCGCCCAGAGCTGCGTCCACGGCGTGTCATAGCCAAAAACCAGATCCGGGAGCTGGTTCGCCGCCGCGAGGACGTCGACCTTGGTGAACAGGTCGTTCGAGTCGAGCTGGTTGAACACGACCTTGGCGCCGGTCTTCTGCTCGAACTGCGGGATCGCGAGCTGCGTCAGGAAATTCTCGGCGGTACCGGTCCGGTCCAGGTAGACGATCGTCTTGCCGGCGATCGATCCCGATCGCTTCTGGGCCGTCGCTGGTGTTCCAGCGGCCCCTCCGCAAGCGGCCAGTGCTGCGAGGCTTCCCGCCTGCAGCATCCCGACCAAAAACGCTCGGCGCGAAAATGCGGCCTTCATGTCGCTTGCCCTCCTGAGCTCGCAGCCCCTGGTCCGTGCCCCAAACGGGGCTGCCGAAATCTCCGGCCACGAGTCACTGACGACGCAGTCTAGATGCCACCTGTCCGCCTGTCAAGGGTCCTATTAGGCATATATCAGACACCAGGCATGCGACCTACCCGACAGGTGGACACGTGCTTCTATACTGGCCTCGTGATCCCTGACCATGGCGCGCTGGCCGGCGGTCAGCGGACCGCCGGCTCGCTGCAAGCAGGGCTGCGGCGCGACACCCTGGCGGAGCAGATCTCGGGCCGGATGATGGAGGGCATCGCGACCGAAGGGCTGCAGCCGGGGGACCTCCTGCCCTCGGAGGCGACGCTCGCCGCGGCCTACGGCGTCAGCCGGGCCGTGATCCGGGAAGCGCTCCGCGCACTCAGCGCGCTGAGCATCATTCGAATGACGAACGGTGCGCGTGCGACGGTTCGCCCGCTCAGCTCCGAGCTGCTCAACGTTTTCTTCCACTGGGCGATGAGCCTCCGTGCCGCGAACCTGGACGAGGTCCTCGAGCTACGCCGCGGGATGGAAGGGCAGGCGGTCGCGCTGGCAGCAGGTCGCCTCGGCCCGGGGGGGCGCCTCAAGCTGCAGGAGACCCTGCGCCGTATGGAGGAAGGGCTCGAAGATCGCGACCGCTACGCCGCGGCGGACCTCCAACTGCATCTGGCCATCGCGCAGGCATCCGGGAACGCCCTCATCTGGCACCTCACGGACGGGATGCAGTCACTGCTGCGCCAGATGATCGGGGACGGTCTGGCGTCGCTGCACGGCGATCACGACGCGTGGTTTCGCATGCACGAGGGTCATGAGTCTCTGGTGCGGGCGCTGCTGGCCGGCGACGCAGAGGCAGCGCGCGCATCGGTGTCGGCCGGCACCGACTGGGCGATCGAGCGCTACGTGCGGGATCACGAGCAAGTCGCGGCCGATCTGGCCCCCGATGCCGTGCACGGCAGGCAACCGCGCGAACGCCCGCTGGCACCGCTCGCGTCGCCCGATGCCGAGACGATGGCGGAGCGCGTTGCGCACGGCGTGATGGCAGCGATCGTCAGCGAGGGGCTCCAGGCGGGGGACGCGATTCCTTCCGAGGCCGCGCTTGGTGAGACGTACGGTGTGAGCCGAGGTGTCGTTCGAGAAGCGCTGCGAGGCCTGGCAGCGCTCAGCATCATCGCGGTCACGACGGGGAGGCGGGCCGAGGTCCTCCCGTTCTCGCCAGCATTGCTCAGCACCTATCTGCGGTGGGCCATCCGGCTCGAGGCGATCACGATCGTCGAGGTCCACGAGCTCCGGGCTGGTGTCGAAGGGCAGTCGGCGCGGCTGGCGGCGAAGCGGGCAACGCCACGCCAGGCGGCTCTGCTTCGCTCCACGGTCGCCCGCATGCGGGACGCCCTCGATGATCCGCCTCGCTTCGGCCGGCTCGATCTGGAACTCCATCTGACGATCGCCGAGGCATCGGGGAATCGGCTGGTCGGCCATGTCCTCGGTTCGTTTCGAGACGTGATTCAGGACACGATCCGCGAAGGCCTCGAGCCGATCCGGCAGAACCCGGCCGAGCTCGACGCCATGCAGAGCCGCCACGAGTCGCTTATCGAGGCGATCAACCGAGGGGACGGCGACGCTGCCGAGGCCAGCGTCCGAGAGGGCACCCGGCGGGTCATTGAACGTTTGCAGGGCCTGGCGCCTGATGCCGGAGTGTGACCGGGCACCCAGATTTGCGAACCGGTGACAAGGGCAGGGACTGACGGGCAGGGACTCTAGGGAGGATTCATGGGACGTTCCAATTCGTTGACGACACTGATCAGTGGAGGCGTGAACGAGCCGCAGCTCGAGCAGATCCGCACGGCGGCGCCGGGCGCGGAAATCACCTACGTCGAGGACGAGCGCTCGCTGATGGACCGAGCGAGCGGGGCTGAGGTGATCGCGGTCCGTCCGGCTCAGGTGACAAGGGAGCTGCTGGCGGAGGCGGCGCGTCTGCGGTGGCTGCACATCTGGTCGGCGGGGGCTGACGAGGTGTTGGACCCGATCCCCGAGCTGGCCGACAGCCCATTGCTCTTGACCTGCTCCAAGAGCAATGGCGCGATTCCGCTCGCCGAGCACGCGATGCTGATGATGCTGATGCTGAACAAGGGCATCCTGCGGTCGGTGCGCGCGCAGGACGGCAAGCGGTGGGAACAGTTCCAGCACGGTGAGCTGAACGGGATGACCGTCGGGATCATCGGTCTCGGGTTCTCGGGAGCCGATCTGGCCGTCAAGGCCCAGGCGTTCCACATGCACGTGCTCGGCATGCGGCGATCGCCCCTTCGGCCGGCTGGCGTCGACGAGCTGTTCCCAAGGGAGCGCCTCCCCGAGCTGATGGGACGCTCGGATTTTGTCGTCGTGACGGCGCCCAAGACACCTGAGACGATCGGCATGCTCGGCGAGGCTGAACTGCGGGCGATGAAGCGATCCGCCTATTTCATCTGCTATTCGCGAGGTGGCATCGTCGACGACGCGGCGCTGCTGGACGCGCTCCAGGAGGGTTGGATCGCAGGCGCCGGCATCGACGCGCACGGCGTCGAGCCGCTCCCCCCGGACAGCCCGTTCTGGACCGCCCCCAATACAATCGTGACGCCCCACAACGGCGCCAGCACCCCCTCGACAAGGCAACGCGCCGTCGCCATCTTTGCAGAGAATCTGCGGCGCTACCTGGCCGAAGAGCAGCTAACGAATGTTGTCGACAAGGTGGCTGGCTACTGAGCGTCGCCCAGCCAGGATTCCGTCAGGTGCTCGGACGCCGAGCACCTCGACGCCTGGCTCGAACGAACCAATCGGGACTGGCGCGGCAGCGCGATGCAGCTCCTGATCGTGCCCTGCGTTTCGTCAGTCGCAAGGATGGTCCGCTGCGACATGGCTGAGCCTGGTTGCCAGCATCCCCCGCGTGCCGGCTGATCCTGCGCACCCGACCCCGCACGGCCGGGGCCTGGCGCAGATATTCGACGGCCACAACATCTTCACGCGTGACCTGAAACGCCCACCCTTTGTCACCGACGGGCCTGGCGGCCCAGGTACGGTAGACGCCTATGCAGGACGGTGCCGGACCCCAGCACCGGCGGGTGCTCGCTACGTACCGCCTCCAGCTCGGGCCCAATCTCGATCTCGACGCCGCGAGCGCGCTGCTGCCGTACCTGCACCGGCTCGGCGTGAGCCATGTCTACGCATCGCCCGTGCTGCAGGCGGCGCCCGGCTCCACCCACGGCTACGACGTCGTCGACCCGAGCCGAGTCAGCGACGAGCTCGGCGGCGATGCGGCCTGGGAGCGCTTTCTCGACGCGGCGAGTGCCCACGACATGGGTGTCGTCCTCGACATCGTTCCGAACCACATGGCGATCGCCGGCCGGCACAACCGCTGGTGGTGGGATCTGCTCGAGAACGGGCCCAGCTCGCGCTACGCGACCTACTTCGACGTCAACTGGAACCCTCCTGAGCGCCGGCTGCGCCACACGATCCTGATGCCCGTCCTCGGCGACCACTACGGCCGGGTTCTGGAACGCGGTGAGCTGACCCTGGAGCGCTCCGGCGGGCGAGTCATCGTCCGCTACCACGAGCATGAGTTCCCGGTCGCCGTCGACACGCTGACGACGCTGCTGCGGCAGGCGGACCAGGCGATCGGCTGCGCTGCGCTCGGCGCACTCGCGGCCCGCTGCGCCCGGCTGCCCGAGCTGCACCCGACCGCGCGCGAGGACGCCGGGCGCCGCCACGAGGAGAAGGAGGCGATCCTGACCGCGCTGACGACGATTTGCGCCGACGAGCCCGGAGTCGCCGGCGCCGTCGACCGCGAGCTGTCGGCGATCGCGGGCGAGCCGGACCGGCTCGACGACCTGCTGGAGGCACAGCACTACCGCCTGGCTCGTTGGCAGGTCGGGGCGCAGGACCTCGACTACCGCCGGTTCTTCGACATCCAGAGCCTGGCCGGACTTCGCGTCGAGGACCCGCAGGTCTTCGAGGACACGCACCGCCTCCTGCTCGGCTGGCTCGACCGGGGCCGGCTCGACGGCCTGCGCATCGACCACGTCGACGGGCTGCGCGACCCCCAGCAATACCTGGACCGTCTCGCCGCGGCGGCGTCCGGCACGCCGATCTGGGTGGAGAAGATCCTGGAGTTCGGCGAGCGCCTCTCCGACACCTGGCCGGTGGCCGGCACGACCGGCTACGACGGCGGCGCGCTGATCCAGCAGGTGCTGCTCGACGCCGCCGGCGAACGCGCGCTGACCGAGCTCTGGGATGCGTTCGGGGAGGAGCGGCGACCGAGCTGGCCCGATCTCGCTCGCGAAGCACGCGAGGAAGCGCTGCAGACCTCGCTCGCCGCCGACCTGGCCCGGCTCGCCGAGGCGTTCGTGCAGGTCGGCGAGCAGAACCGGCGGTTCCGTGACTTCACGCGAGTCGAGATGACGGAGGCACTGCAGGGGGTGCTCTCGGTGTTTCCCTGCTATCGGACCTACGTGCGACCGGCCGACGGCACCGTGCGGGCACAGGATGCCGGCATGATTCGCACGGCCGTCGCGGCGGCCCGCGACGCCCGACCGCACCTGGACGCGGAGCTGTTCGATCTCCTCGCCGCGATCCTGCTCGGCGAGGGGTCGAGTGACGTCGAGAGCGAATTCGTCGCCCGCTTCCAGCAGACGTCCGGTCCGGTGCGCGCGAAGGGTGTCGAGGACACGGCCTTCTACCGTTACCTGCGCCTGGTCGCGCTCAACGAGGTCGGCGCCGATCCGGGTCGCTTCGGGTGACTGCCGGCCGAGTTCCACGGCGAGCTCGGCGAGCGGGCCGGCGCCGGCTCGCGCTCGATGGTGACGACGATGTCGCACGACGCCAAGCGCGGCGAGGACGTGCGCTGGCGTCTCAGCGTGCTGAGCGAGTGGCCGGAGCGCTGGGAGCGGGCGGTGTGGCAGTGGTCGCGGATGACTCGCGCCCATCGGCAGGACGAGCTACCGGACCGCGCCGCCGAGTACCTGGTCTACCAGACGCTCGTCGGCGCCTGGCCGATCTCGGCCGACCGCCTCCAGACCTACCTCCTGAAGGCGATGCGCGAGGCGAAGCTCCGCACCTCCTGGACCGCGCCAGACGAGGCCTACGAGACGGCGCTGCTCGGCTTCTGCAGCGGCTGCCTCGGCAACCTGGAGTTTCTGGCCTCGCTCGAGGCGTTCGTCGGCGAGCTGCAGCGCCCGGCTCAGATGACGGGCCTGTCGGCGAAGCTGCTCGCGCTCACCGCCCCCGGAGTACCCGACGTCTATCAGGGTGCCGAGCTGTGGGACCTGCGCCTCGTCGACCCCGACAATCGCGGACCGGTCGACTTCGAGCTCCGCGCGGCGATGCTCGACGAGGCCGAGCGGCTGCCGGCCGAGCGCTGCTGGGAGCAGGCCGACCAGGGCCTCGCCAAGCTGCTCCTCGTGACGCGGGCCCTGCGCCTGCGCCTGCGCTCTCCGGAAGCCTTCGACGCCGCCTACCAGCCGCTCGCCGTGGTCGGTGACCGCTCGGCGAACCTGCTCGCGTCGCTGCGCGGCGAGCGCGTGATCGTGCTCGCGCCGCGCCTGCTGACCCAGGTGCTCGATGGATGGGGCGACACCTCCGTCGAACTGCCGCCAGGCGGCTGGCACGACGAGCTGACCGGCAGCGAGGTCGGGGGCGGCCGGCGGGCCGTCGGCGATCTGCTGCAGCGATTCCCGGTCGGGCTGCTCAGCCGATGAGGCCCCGTGTCTGGGCGCCGGCCACCGGCTCGCCGGCCGTCGTGACGGGCGAGGTCGAGCATCCGCTGCAACCGGACGGCGACGGTTGGTGGCGTTCGCCGGTCGACGTGCCGGTGGGCGCCGGCTACGCGTTTCGAATCGACGGCGACGCGCTGCCCGATCCCCGCTCGCGCAGCCAGCCGAGCGGCGTGCACGGGCCTTCGGCCGTCGACGAGGTCGCGTTCCCGTGGACCGACGACGGCTGGCGAACGCCGCCGTTCGGCTCGCTCGCGACCTATGAGCTGCACATCGGGACGTTCTCACCCGAGGGCACGTTCGTCGGCGCCATCCCCTACCTGGACCGCTTGCGGGAGCTGGGAGTGGGCGCGATCTCGGTGATGCCGGTCGCCGAGTTCGCGGGAGCTCGCGGTTGGGGTTACGACGGGGTGGACCTCTGGGCCGCGCATCACGCGTACGGCGGCGCTGCCGGGCTCCGCCGTCTCGTCGACGCCGCGCACGCACGCGGTCTCGCCGTCATCCTCGACGTCGTCTACAACCACCTGGGGCCGGAGGGGAACTACCTGGCACGGTTCGGCCCCTACTTCAACGACCGCCACCAGACGCCCTGGGGTGCGGCGGTCAACTACGACGGCGAGGGGGCGCGAGGCGTCCGCGACTTCGTGATCGAGAACGCGATCACGTGGCTGCGCGACTGCCATCTCGACGGTCTGCGGCTGGACGCCGTGCATGCGATCGTCGACCTCTCCCGCCCCCACGTGCTTGCCGAAATGCGACGGCGGGTGGATCGCGAAGTCGGCGAGGAGCGCTGGCTGATCGCCGAGTGCGACCTGCTCGACCCCCGCATCGCCGGCGAGTGGGGACTGACGGCGCAGTGGTCGGACGACATCCACCACGCGATTCACTCGCTGCTGACGGGCGAGCGGTCCGGCTACTACCAGGCGTTCGGCGGCGTCGAGCAGCTCGTGCACGCGCTGCGCAACGGGTATGTCCGCGAGCCGTACGGGCCGGTGCTCGGGCGGCCGGACGGACGGCGTCTCGTCGCCTACGCCCAGAACCACGACCAGGTCGGCAACCGCGCGCGGGGCGACCGTCTCTGCCACCTCGTCTCACCGGGCCGCAGCCGGATCGCCGCCGCGCTCGTTCTGCTCGGCCCGTTCGCGCCGATGGTCTTCATGGGGGAGGAGTGGGCGGCATCGACGCCGTTCCCCTTCTTCAGCTCGCACACCGACCCCACGATCGGAGCGGCGACGAGCGAGGGCCGCCGGCGGGAGTTCGCGGCGTTCGGCTGGCGGCCGGACGAGATCCCCGATCCGCAGGACCCGGCGACGTACGAGGGGGCGAAGCTTCGCTGGTCGGAGCGGGACCAGGGTGCGCATGGCGAGATGCTCCGGTTCCACGAAGCCCTGCTCGAGCTGCGCCGCGAGCACCCCGGCGTGAGCAGCGGCGACCTCGGCCGGGTCGAGGAGCGCCACGGCCCCGATTGGCTCGTCCTCGAGCACGGAGGCCTGGTCGTCGCCTGCAATTGGGGATCGTCGGCGGTGGCGCTGCCGGTGCGCGGGGATCTCCTGCTGGCCGGCGGCGACACCGCAACGGTCTCCGGCGATCGCCTGCGACTCGGCCCCGACGACGTCGCGGTGCTCACGAACGGAGCGAGCGGGCAGCACGACGGCTGAAGGACGGCATCGAGGCGACCGCGAACCGGGCGGTGCCATCGGCATCTCCGAGCGGGCCCTGATCGTGGTCGACGGCGATGTCGTATCCGGACGACTCCCAATCGTCTAGCTCAATAGAGGGCGAGAATGCCCTGGTCTGCCACCGACAAGGAGTTGCAACGATGACGAAGCCGAATCCGATCTCCGACCAGTACCGGCGGGTGACCCCTGCCCTGGTCGCCGACGGGGCCGCGAAGGCGATCGAGTTCTATGCCGAGGTGTTCGGCACCACCGAGCGCACCCGCGTCCCGGGCCCCGGCGCGACCATCGCGCACGCCGAGCTCGTGCTCGGCGACTCGATCCTGATCGTCGAGGACCCGAGTGCCTACACGGGCACCAGGGCGCCGGCAGCGGGCGGTCCGGAGGGGTCCCCGTTCTTCCTCTACGTCTACGTCGAGGACGTCGATGCCACGGTGGTGAGGGCGGTCGAGCTCGTGGCAACCCAGGTCAGAGCCCCGCAGGACCAGTTCTACGGCGAGCGCGACGCGTTCGTGATCGACCCGTTCGGGCATGGCTGGACGATCGCCTCTCATGTCGAGGACGTCACCCCCGAGGAGATGATGCGCCGGATGGCGGAGATGCAGCCGTGAGCGCACTGGTCTCGTACGGCCGCTGTCTCGACGAGCTCGAGGGGGCGCTGGCCGCCGTCTCACCCGGCGGTTGGGACGCGCCGTCGCCGTGTGACCGGTGGTCGATCCGCGACCTCGCCGGCCATGTCATCTGGGGCCAGGAGCAGCTGCGCTGCTGGGTGAGCGGCGACGAGTACCAGGGACTCCCGGGCGGCCCCGGGACGGCGCAGCCGGCCGCAATCGCTGAGGGCGACCCCGTCTCTAGCTGGCGAGCCGCCCGCGTAGCCGGTGACGAGGTCCTCCGAGAGGCGCCGCTCGACCAGACGATCACGCCTCGCGGGCTCGGCGAACAGCCGCTCGCCGTGATCGTCGCGATTCTCACCAACGACGCGTTGATCCACGCTTGGGACGTCCGCCACGCCCTCGGCGACGACCCTCGACTGCCCGCCGATCTCGTCGCCTCATCACACCTGTGGGCGCGAGACAATCTGGTCCGCATGCCCGGCTTCTTCGGCCCTGAGCTGACCGCGCCGGCGGGTGCCGGCGAACAGACCCGGTGGCTCGCCTACCTCGGCCGCGCCGCCTGGCAGCCAGTCCGCGCACCTGAGGTGAGGGCCTGATGCGATACATCCTGCTGTTCGTCGAGACCGAGCGATTCGAGAAGGATCTCGCCGCACTGGGCCCCGAGGACCGGGCCCGAGCCTTCGAGCTGGTCGGCAAGTGGATGGCCGACAACGCCGGCAAGATCCACTACCGGGGCAGCAAGCTCCAGGGCGCGCACACCGCCACGACCGTGCGCCTGGACCAGGGTGAGGAGCCGCTCATCACCGACGGGCCGTTCGTGGAAGGCAAGGAGATCGTCAGCGGCTACTGCGAGATCGAGGTCGCAGACCTCGACGAGGCACTGCGGATGGTCCGCACCTGGCCCGGCTGTCCGGTCGTGGAGATCCGGCCCCTCGAGGAGGGAGCGATGCCCCTCACCCGCCCCGAGCCGTGAATGAGTCGATCGCCCACTCCCGGCTCGCCCAGGTCGTGCGCGAGCACGCGAGCGACGTCGCCGCCGCGCTGGTGCGGGTGACGGGGGACTTCTCCACCGCCGAGGATCTCGTCCAGGACGCCATCGAGGCTGCGCTTCGTCGGTGGCCGACCGACGGGATCCCGGACCGTCCCGACGCGTGGCTCTACACCGCCGCCCGTAACCGAGGCATCGACCGCCTCCGGCGGGACGCCAACTACCGCACCAAACTGACCGAGCTCGACCTTTCCCGGCCGGAGCCCGAGGACCGGCTCCAGCTGATCTTCACGTGCTGCCACCCGGCTCTGGCCAGGGCGGCACAGATCGCCCTCACGCTCCGGGTCGTCTGCGGGCTGACCACCCCCCAGATCGCCCGTGCCTTCCTGGTTCCCGAAGGGACCGTCGCCCAACGCATCACCCGGGCCAAGCGGAAGATCTCCGAGGCCAGGATCCCGTACCGGATGCCCGACCCGGACGAGCTCGACAGCCGCCTCGGCGAGGTTCTCGCCGTGATCTACCTGCTGTTCAACGAGGGCTATCTCGGAACCAGCGAGCGGGCTTCGAAAGAGCTCGTCGTCGACGCCGAGTGGGTCGCCGGCCAGCTCCACGTCCTGATGCCCAGCGAGCCGGAGGTCGCCGGACTGCTCGCCCTGATCCGGCTCCACCGAGCCCGAGCTCAGGCGCGGTTCAGCGCCGAGGGCGCTCTGGTCCTGCTCGCCGATCAGGACCGAACCCGCTGGGACCGGGACGCCATCGCCGACGCCGATCGACTTCTCGTGCACGCGGCCCAGCAGAGGCGGGTCGGTCCCTACCAGCTGCAGGCCGCCATCGTCGCCTGCCACGCCGCGGCGCCCACCTTCGAAGAGACGGATTGGGAGCAGATCGTGCTCCTCTACGACATGCTCCTGCGCCTGGCCCCTTCGCTCGTCACCCGCCTCCATCGGGCGATCGCCCTTCGCTACGCCACCACCCCGCAGGCTGCGCTCGACGAAGTCGAGGCGCTCGCCGACCCGCTCGACGGGTACCACCTGTTCCATGCCACCCGCGCCGAGCTGCTGCGCGCGACCGGCCATCCGTACGGGGCACGCCTCGCCGACCAGCGCGCACTCGAACTGACCAGCAACCCGGCCGAGCAGGCGGTCCTCATGCAGCGCCTCTCATGGACGGCCGCCGACCAGCCCAGCTGAGACGTCGTGGCGTGGCTCGCGTTCGACAGCGACGGTTTCACCCCTGGGGACGCGAGCCCCCTCTCCGGTCACCGCCTGATCGCGCCGCCTCGAGTCGGGGCTCCCGGCCGACCGATCCCCCGGAACGCGGCCCAGTCTGCTATGCGAACCGCATGATGCAGCACGCATAGAATCCTTACTATCGCACGGCGCATAATGCATTCTGCATAATGGGTGCGATGAACCCGTTCCTGGCCGGGCCGCCCGTCTCGGGCGATCAGTTCGGCGACCGCGAGGCGGAGACGCGGTACCTGCTCAGCCGGCTTCGCTCGGGCCAGAACGTGTTCCTCACTTCACCGCGCCGTTACGGCAAGACCTCGCTGCTCCTGCGGGCCGCCGCGGAAGCACGCGCCGCGGGTGTGCGCATCGGTTTCGCGAACCTGATCTACTGCACGACCCGCCAGGAGGTGGCGGAGGAGCTGACCCGCGCGGTCGTCGACCGGACCCTCGGCTGGCTCGAGGGCTCGGTCCAGCAGGTGCGCGATCGCCTGGGACGGCTGCCCGGCGTCGTGCCCGTCCTGGAACGGGACGGTTGGCGGCTGTCGCTGTCGGCGACCCCCGGCCGCTCGACCTGGTTGGAGGAGATCCGGCGACCGGTCACGCTCCTCGACGAGGTGCGCGTGGACGGTCATCAAGCCGCGCTCGTCATCGACGAGTTCCAGCAGGTGGCGGCGATCGACCCCGGGCTGGCCGGTGTGTTCAAAGGACTCTGCGACGACCTCCCGGGCACGGCGCTCGTGTTCTCGGGGAGCCGGCAGCATGTGCTGTCGGAGCTGTTCGCGGGCGCCGGGGCTCCCTTGCAGAACGTGGCCGAACCGATGAGCCTCGAGGTCATCCCCGAGGGACCGATGGTCGCGTTCCTGCGCCGGCGAACGACGGCCGCCGGGCGCGAGCTGCTGCCCCAGGCGGCCCGGCTCCTCTACCGCACCATGCGGGGAGTCCCCCACTTCGTCCAGCTCCTCGCTGCGTCGACGTTCGACCGTGAGGAGGAACCGCTCGGCGAAGCGGCCGTCGCCGCCGCCCTCGTCCAGGTGCTGCGCCGCCAGCAGGGGGAGCTGGCGAGCCGCTACGAGGCGATGTCACGCGTCCAGCAACGACTCGTCCGCGCGCTCGCGCAGGCCCCCGAGCCGCAGCCGTTCGCGCACGCGTTCGCGCAGCGCAGCCGGCTCTCGACGCCCACGATTCAGCGGGCGATGGCGTCCCTGCGTCTCGCCGAGACCGTGCAGTTCGACCCCGCCGCCGGCTGGCGGCTCACCGATCCCGTGTTCGACCGCTGGCTCCTCGTCGGGGACGCGATCGACACCGGCCGGGAGATCGATCCCGCCGAGTTGCTGCGCTGACTCCCGAGCCGCGTCGACGGCCTGCGCTCAGCCCCACGTCGACCCTGTCGTTCGGCCCCCTCAGGCTCCTGCCGGATGGGGAGCGCCACCGCTCGCACCCCGCCTCGCGCGCGCTATCGTGGGGGGCCACGATGTCCGACCCCGCGCACCCGGCGCCGCCGCCGGCCCTCCGCCGCGAGCCGCCGCCGGAAGCCGACGTCGTGCTTCGCGACGGCACCACCGTCCATGTCCGCGGCGCGCGACCCTCGGATCAGGCACCGCTCGAGCGCTTCCTGAGCCAGCTGTCGGAAGAGTCACGCGTGCTGCGCTTCTTCAGCCCCGTCAACGATCTCGGCTGGGCGGTGCGGACCTTCCTCGACGTCGACTTCGTGGAGCGGTCGAGCTTGTTCGCGTTCCGCAACGACCGCATCGTCGGCAACGGCTTCTACGCGCAGGAGCGTCCCGGCCGGGCCGAGGTCGCGCTCACGATCGCGGACGAGATGCAGGGCCAGGGGTTGGGCACGATCCTGCTCGGCCATCTCGCCGCCTACGCGGCCGCGGCGGGGATCGACGAGTTCACGGCCGAGGTGCTGCCGCAGAACCACCGCATGCTCGGCGTCTTCCGGGAGAGCGGCTTCCCGATCCACTCGCGCTCCTCGTACGGCGTCGTCACGATCGAGTTCCCGACGTCCCTGGAGGACGGCGACGACCGCTTCGAGCGGCGCGACCAGGTCGCGTCGATCGCCGCCATCCGCCGCTTCCTGGAGCCGACCGCGATCGCCGTGATCGGCGCCTCGCGGAGGCGGGGCACGCTGGGCGGCGAGGTCTTCCACAATCTGCTCACGTCGGGCTTCGGGGGACCGGTCCTGCCGATCAGCCCCCACCCGGTCGTGCAGTCGGTCGCCGCCTATGCCGACGTGCGGGAGGTGACGACCCGTGTCGACCTCGCGGTCATCCTGGCGCCGGCCTCCGACGTCGTCGAGATCGCCCGCCAGTGCGCCGAGAAGCAGGTGCGGGCCCTCGTCGTGCTGTCGGCCGGGTTCGCCGAGATCGGCGAGGAGGGCGTGGCTCGCCAGGACGCGCTGCTCAACGTCTGCCGCGAGACCGGGATGCGGCTCGTCGGTCCCAACTGCATGGGCATCTGCTCGACGACCGGCGACCCCAGCTTCAACGCGACCGCGGCCGACCAGCCACCGCTGCCCGGACGGGTCGGGTTCATGTCGCAGACGGGCGCGCTGGCCCTTGCCGTCGTCGACCACACCCGGCGGATGGGTCTCGGCCTGTCGCACGTCGTCTCGGTCGGCAACAAGGCCGACATCTCGGCGAACGACCTGCTCGAGTTCTGGGAGAACGACCCCCACACGGACGTCGTCGTCCTTTATCTGGAGTCGTTCGGGAACCCGCGCCGGTTCTCACGCCTCGCCCGCCGCGTCGCCCGCCAAAAGCCGGTCCTCGTCGTGAAGAGCGCCCGCACGCCGGCCGGGGCCCGGGCGAGCAGCACGACCGGCGCGCTGCTCAACGAGTCGGACGTGACGCTGGAGGCGCTGTTCCGGCAGTCGGGCGTAATGCGCGCCGATTCTCTCGGGCACCTCCTCGACATCGCGAATCTGCTCGCCCGGCAGCCGCCGCCAACCGGTCGCCGTGTCGCCATCCTGACCAATGCGGGCGGTCTCGGCATCCTCTGCGCCGACAGCTGCGTCGCCGGCGGCCTGGAGGTCCCTGAGCTGTCGGCCGCGGCGCGGGAGCGGATCGCCGGTGCGCTGCCCACCTGGGCTCGTCTCCACAACCCGATCGACGTCACCCACGAAGCGGATGCGCCAACCTACGAGCGCGCCCTCGGGTTGCTGGCCGGGACCGGGGAGTTCGACGCCGTCATCGTGCTCTACATACCACCCGTCGCGAGCGCCGCCGCCGGCGTCGAGGCGGCGATCGAGCGCGCGGCCCGGGCGCTCGCCGGCAGGCTTCCGGTGCTCGGTGTTCTCATGTCGCGAGGAGCGGACGACCCGGGGCACGCCGTCCCCCGCTTCGAGTTCCCGGAGGACGCCGCGAGCGCCCTCGCGATGGTTGCCGACTGGCAGGCCTGGCGGGAGCAGCCGGAGGAGTCGCCGTGGCGCTTCGCGCAAGCGCGCGACACCGAAGCGCAGGCGATCCTGGCCAGCGCGCTCGGCCGTCGCGAGTACCGCCTCCGGCAGCGGACGCTGGCGGCGCTGTTCGACTGCTACGGCATCCAGCTGCTGCCGTACCACCTCGCCGGCACCCCGGCGGAGGCGGCGGCGCTGGCGGCACCGGCGGTGAGCGAAACGACCCCGGTCGTGCTGCGTGGGCTCGGACCGCAGATCCTCGATCGGGGCCTGCAGGGCGGCATCGCGTTCGATCTGCACAGTGCGGACGACGTCCTCGCGGTCGCGACCGAGATGCAGCAGCGACTCGCCGCCGACGGCACCCCGCTCGACGGGTACACCGTCCAGGAGATGGTGCACGGCGCGGCGCAACTCGTGCTCGGGGTCACCCAGGACCCCGTGTTCGGCCCGGTGCTCGCCTGCGGTGGCGGCCGGTCGGCGGCCGATCTCACCGATCTCGTCATCACGCGCCTGGTGCCGCTCGCCGAGCTGGAGGCGCAGGCCGTCGTCGAACAGCTGCTCTCCCACCCCTCGCTCCGCTGGCTCGCCGACGACCGGACGGTCGCGGCGCGCCTGCGCGAGCTCGTGCTGCGCGTCTCGGCGCTCGCCGAGGACCTCCCTGAGGTGCAGGAGCTCGACCTGACGCCGGTGCTCTTGACGCCGGGCGTCGTCGGCGTCGCCGATGCGCGAGTCCGCGTCGGCGTGCCCCTGCCCCGACCGCCGGCCGAGGCTCGCTTGCGCATGCCCTGACCGCCTGGAATGGGTGCGGAGCCGGCGCGGTAGAGGGGCGCGTATGGCAGCGCAGCTCTTCGACCCGACGACGCCGTTCGGCCAGCGCGTCGCGCGCCGGCTGGACACGGAGCCCGTGATCTGGCTGACCAGCGTCGGCCAGGACGGGACCCCGCAGCCGAACCCGGTCTGGTTCCTCTGGGAGGGCGACTCGTTCGTCGTCTACAGCGCCGGCAGCGCCCATCGCAACCTCCACGTCCGGCAACGCCCGCGTGTCTCGCTGCACTTCGACTCCGACGGCAAGGGCAGCGACATCGTCGTGTTCCTGGGCACCGCAGAGCCGGCCGACGATCTGCGCTCCTCGGACCAGAATCGGGACTACCAGGCGAAGTACGGCGAGTCGATCCGCCGCGGCCCCTGGAAGACGGCGGAGCGCTTCGACCGCGACTACCCGGTCAAGCTCCGGATCCGGGTCGAGCGCATCCGCGGCTGGTGAGACTCAGGCGGGGGCGCGGCGGCCACGACCGGGCGCGACGGCGCTCACGGCGACCAGCGCGAGGCTGACGACGAGCATCAGGATCGCGAGCTTGTGCAGGCCGGCGTCCGTCGCGGCGGCTCCGTAGACCAGTCCGATCGTCGTCGTCATGATGATCGCGCCCAGATAGCGCGCCGTCTGCAGCAGGCCGCCGGCGACGCCCGTCGCTTCGGGCGGCGCGAGCGCGTAGACCGCCGTCTGCAGAGCGATGTTGTTGCAGGCGTTGGGGATGCCCTCGACCAGGCCGATGCCGACGATCGCGAGCACCGAGGTGCCGCTGTTCAGCAACGGCAGCAGCGCGCAGCCGGCGACGAGGAATCCCGAGCCGATCAGCAGCACGAGTCGCGTCCCCCACCGTTCGACCAACCAGGCCGCCAGCGGCGCGACGAACACCGCGGTCGCGGCGACCGGCAGCAGGAGGAACCCGGCTCGATCGGCGGCGAAGCCTCTCGACTGCTCGAACCAGAGCGGCAGCCCGAAGAAGAGGCCGTAGAAGACGAAGTTGACGGCGACGAACTGTCCGTAGACGGCGAGCAGCCCGCGGTTCCGGGAGAGGAGCCGGACGTCGAGGAACGGCGTCGCCCGCCGCCACTCGTACCAGACGAGCAGCAGGGCGGCCACCGGAGGGATGACGAGCAGCGGCCAGATCGGGCTGGTGCCGGCGGTGACCAGGAACCAGAGCAGCGCCGTGATCGTGATCGAGAAGAGGGCGACACCGATCGGGTCGACGAGGCGCACCGTGGCCCGCCATCCGTGCGCCGCCGACCTGGGTGGATCGCGGGGCAGCCAGCGCAGCGAGACGAGCAGCCCGACGATCGAGATCGGGATGTTGACGACGAAGATCGCCTGCCAGCCGGCGAACGCGACGAGCACGCCGCCGAAGACCGGCCCCAGGGCGGCGCTCGTATTGGCGGCGATGGACAGCACACCCAGCGCCCGTGCCGGCGAGCGGCCGCCCGCCGTCGCCCGGATCATCGCGAGCGCGGCCGGATAGGCGGTCGACGTGCCCATCGCCTGCAGGACCCGAACCACGACGAGCCAGCCGAAGCTGGGTGCGAACGGGGCGATGGCACCGGTCAGGCAGACGACGACGAGCCCGGCGCAGAACGTGCGGCGGGGGCCGAACTGGTCGGCGACGCGGCCCATCAGGGGCTGGCCGACCGCGGCCGCGAGATAGAAGCCGTTGACGAGCCAGGAGACGGTGAGCAGGTCGGCCTGGAAGTCGAGATGCAGCCGGTCGAGCGCGACCGCGATCATCGACGAGTTGAGCGGGTTGAGCGGCGTCCCGAACATGACCGCCGCGAGCACGCGCCACGGGGTGCCGCCCCCCTCCTGCTGTCGCGCGGCGCTCATGCCGGATCACGATAGTGGCTGCCGGCCGGCGGACGCTCGTGCGCCCGCGCCGAGGGAATGGGGAGACGTCTGGCAGGATTGGCGGTGGTTTTGGGGTCGCGCGCGGCGATGTGCGTGCGCCCGTCAGCAGGCATCGCAGCAGCAAAGGCAGGAGCGTGACGACGAGCCGATGAGCGACCTTCCGAGAATCCCGGTCTCCGCACTCGACCTGGCCCCCGTGGTTACCGGCGCCACGTCGGCGCAGGCGCTGCGGAATTCACTCGCGCTGGCGCGCCGCCTCGACGCGCTCGGCTACCACCGGCTGTGGGTCGCCGAGCACCACAACATGCCGGGCGTCGCGAGTTCGGTGCCCGCGGTGCTGATCGGCCACCTCGCCGACGCGACAACCCATCTGCGAGTCGGATCCGGCGGCGTCATGCTGCCGAACCACGCGCCGCTCGTCGTCGCCGAGCAGTTCGGCATGCTGGAGGCGCTGCACGAGGGGCGCATCGATCTCGGGATCGGTCGCGCCCCCGGTACCGACCCGAACACGGCCCGGGCGCTGCGTCGCAGCACGGGCACGCTGTCCGCGGATGACTTCCCGGAGCAGCTGCTCGATTTGATCGGCTTCTTCACCGGAGAGTTCGAGGAGGGGAACCCGATGGCGGCGATCTCGGCGGTTCCCGCCCGGGGGAACCTGCCCGCCGTCTGGCTGCTGGGATCGAGCGGGTACAGCGCGCAGGTCGCGGGGCTCCTGGGCCTGCCGTTCGCGTTTGCGCACCACTTCAGCCCCGACAACACGCTGCCCGCGCTCGACCTCTACCGGAAGACGTTCCGCCCGTCGGACGCGCTCGAGCGGCCCTACGCGATGGTCGCCGCGGGCGTGCTCTGCGCGCCGACCGACGAGGAGGCGGACCGCCTCGCGGGGCCGAACCGCCTCTCGTTCATCCGTATGCGGACGAGCCGCCCGACGACGCTGCCGACCCAGCAGGAGGCGGACGCGCACGAGTACTCGCCGATGGAGGAGGATTTGCTGCGCCGGCACGCCGCGAGCAACCTCATCGGAGGTCCGGACCGGGTTCGCGAGGGGTTGTCATCGCTGCTCGAGGCGACCCAGGCGGACGAGCTCATGGTGACGACGACGACGTTCGAGCTCGCCGATCGGATCCGCTCGTTCGAGCTCGTCGCGGAGCTGTTCGGCCTCCAGGCCCCCGTCTGACCGCTCGCCCGTCTCGAGGAGGGGAGCCGGCCCGCCGTTCAGCCTTCCAGCACCGGGAACGCGGTGAGAGGACGGCCGGACCCGGCATCGAGATAGCCGAACAGGTGCAGCCCGGCGGAGACCGCCGACCAGCCGCCGGTCGCGGCGTCGACCGCGAGCGTCGGGGAGGTGGCAGCCCCGGCCACGGCGTCGGCGACCTGGTCGGAGGTCCACCCCTCGGGGAAGAAGGTGTGATCGGTGACCGGCCGCTCGTGCCAGTCACCGGTCTGCGGATCCTGCCACCCGACCGTCGCGCGGTAGCATCCCTCCGCGCGTTCGGGAGGCGCCCAGCCCCGGTCCACCTCGCCCACCAGGTGGGTGCGCATCGCGTCGAGGGCAGCCTCGAGCTCGCTCCAGGGCAGGATGTACGGTTCCCACGACTCGTACTGGCTGAGCAGAAACGCGGTGCCGTTCGTGAGCGCGACCGAGCAGGCGTTGCCGTCGACGCGACGGTCCGCGACCTGGGGCGCGTGCCGCGCCTCCTCCAGGTGGTTGCGATAGCGGTCGGCAGCGGCCAGATTCTCCTGCACGTCGCCCATCAGCCAGGCCGCCAGCGGTTCCTGGCCAGGGGGCGCGCTGAGACGCAATCGGCCCTGCGCGTCCCGGCGAAACGTCAGGCGATCGGCGACCCCGAACAGTGGGTCGGGCTGGCTGCTCGCGCTCACGCCAGGGTCCCCCCGGCCCCGGGCCTGCGGAGTTCCGGGGGGTGGCTCACGCGCACGCACCCCGGCGCGAAGGTTCTCGGCACCCGTCGATGCTAGCACGCGTGCGCGGACAAGGGAAGGACGTTAACGGATCGACTGCTAGATCACGTAGTCGTACAGGAGCTCGTTGCTGCTCAGGCGACGGAAGTTGATCCCGACCTCGCGCATGCGCCCGATCAACGGCTCCAGATCCTGCGGGTCCTGCAGCTCGATGCCGACCAGCGCGGCTCCACGCTCCTTCTCCGTCTTCTTCATGTATTCGAAGCGGACGATGTCGTCGGTCGGGCCGAGGGCCTGGTCGACGAACTGGCGGAGCTGGCCCGGCTTCTGTGCGAACTCGATGACGAAGTAATGCTTGCGGCCCTCGTAGACGAGGCTGCGCTCCAGGATCTCGGGGTAGCGAAGGATGTCGTTGTTGCCGCCGCTCAGCAGGCAGACGACGGAGCGACCCGCGATCTCGGAGCGAAGGTCCTCGAGGGCTGCGATGGCCAGCGCACCGGCCGGTTCGGCGATGATGCCGTCGTCCTGGTAGAGGTCCACGACCGTCGTGCAGACCTTGCCTTCGGGCACGACGACGACCCGATCGACGAGCTCCTGGCAGAGGCGGAACGTCAGGCGCCCGACGCAGCGGACGGCGGCGCCGTCGACGAAGTGGTCGATCTCGCGCAGCGTGACCGGTCCGCCCGCGCGTAGCGCCTCCGTCATCGAGGGAGCTCCTGCCGGCTCGGCCCCGAAGACGCAGGTGGCCGGACGCTGCGACGTCACGGCGCCGGCAACTCCGGCGATGAGCCCGCCTCCCCCGATCGCCGCCACGACGACGTCCGGTCCGCCCGGCAGATCGTCGAGGAGCTCCTGTCCGATCGTGCCCTGGCCGGCAATCGTCAGCGGGTCGTCGAACGGATGGACGGGAAGGGCCCCGGTCGTGGCGGCGAACTGTTCGGCAGCGGCACCCGCGTCGTCATAGGTGTCGCCGACGAGCCTCACGTCGACCTGCTCGCCGCCGAAATGGCGGACGCGTGCCACCTTCTGGTTCGGCGTCACCGTCGGCATGAAGATCGTGGAGCGGATGCCGCCCAGCGCGCAGGCGGCGGCGACCCCCTGCGCGTGGTTGCCGGCGCTCGCGCAGACGACCCCACGCGCCTGCGCGCGGTCGCCGAGGGCGGCGATCGCGTTGTAAGCGCCACGGATCTTGAACGAGCGGACAGCCTGCAGGTCCTCCCGCTTGAGGTAGACCTGCGCGCCGTAACGCTCCGAAAGGCGAGGCGACGGCTGCAGCGGCGTGCGCGCGGCGACGCCGTGCAGGCGGCGGGCCGCCGCCTCGATCTCCGAGACGAGGTCCGCGACCTCGTCCTTCGTGTCAGGGCTGCGCACCGGTCGCCCGAGTCTAGGAGCATGTCAGGCCGCGACCGGTGCCGTCTCGTAGCTCGGGAGGTCGATCGCCCCGGCCTTCGCGAACTGGCCCGCGAGCAGGCTGCGCATCGGCCAGCGGGTCATCGACCGCATCGAGGCGGCGCGCATCCGGATCATCAGCGCGCTCGTCGGAGCGAAACCGCCAACCCCGCCAGGTGGGAGGTGCTGCGCCTTCGCGACGTACGGGCGCATCCGCTCCTCATAGCGCACAAACGCGACCCGGTGGTCCCCGCCGGCCGCCGCCAGCTCGCCGGCCAGGATGTACGCACCGACGAGCGCGAGACTCGTCCCGAGCCCGGTCAACGGCGTCGGGCAGTAGCCGGCGTCGCCGAGCAGCGCGATGCGACCGCGTGTCCAGTGCTCCAGACGGACCTGCCCCGTGGAGTCGAAGAAGAAGTCGGGTGCACCGTCCATCGCCTGGAGCAGGCGGGGCACCACCCAGCCGGCCCCGGCGAACCGCTCGCGGAGCAGTGCCCGCTGTGCCGCGGCATCGCGCCGCTCGTAGGGAAACGGGTTCGCGCGGAAATTGAGACCGACCTTCATCTCGCCGGGCAGGCGGCCGGGGCGGACGCCGGCGACCACACCGCCGGGAAGGTTGTGCATGAGATACCAGCCGTCGAGGTCGAGGTCGAGGGTGGCCGTCGCGGTGAACAGACCGCCGTAGAGGCCGAATTCGTGCAGGCAGCCGGCGTCCGGGCCGAACGCGAGGCGGCGCACGGTCGAATGCAGGCCGTCCGCCCCGACGACGAGCGCGAACCGTCGTGGCGCCGCGTTCTCGAACGTCACCGCGACGCCGTCCTCGTCCTGCTCGATGCCGGTGATCGTGTCGTCGAACAGGTACTCCGTCCCGGAGTGCGACGCGTCATAGAGGACCTGGCCGAGATCGCCGCGCAGGATCTCGATCTCCGAGACGATGCCCTCGCCGCCGAATGCGTCGGCCGGCATGCGCGCGGTGATCCTGCCGCGCCGGTCGACGAGCGCGAAGCCCTTCTGCTCGAGCGCGACGTCACGGGCGCGGTCGAGCAGGCCCATCCGCTCGACGACGGTGCGGCCGGCTCCCCGCAGGTCGACGGCCTGACCACCGGGCCGAGGGGACGGCGCACGCTCGACGATCGTGGGCCGGAACCCGGCTCTGCGCAACCAGTAGGCGACCGCCGGCCCGGCGATGCCGGCGCCCGAGATGAGGATGTCTTCTCGTTCCATGAGCGCAGCGTACAACGTACTCCGATTCCGTGAGCGCACTAGTACGTCGTTCGAATCGGCGTACGCTTTCGGTGAGCTATGGGCACTAGTGCACCGACCTCGGAAACCCCTCGCTACCTCCAGATCGCGGCCGAGATCGCAGCGCAGATCGAGCGGGGTGAGCTGCGGGCCGGCGATCGGGTGCCGTCGACGCGGTTGATCGTCGAGCGCTGGGGCGTCGCGATGGCGACCGCGACGAAGGCGCTGACCGAGCTGCGGCGGAGCGGGCTCGTCCGCGCGCTGCCGGGAGTCGGCACGATCGTGGAGGGAGCGGTTCGCGAGCCACCGCCCCCGGCGGTGCTGCCGCCGGCTCGGCGGCGGGGCACTCCCGACGGCGGCCTCAACGCCGAGCGGGTCGTCGAGGCCGGCATCCGGGTCGCCGATCTGGAGGGGCTGAGTGCCCTCTCCATGCGGCGGGTCGCGGCTGAGGTCGGCGCGGCGACGATGTCGTTGTACCGGCACGTCGAGGACAAGGAAGATCTGGTCGTCCGCATGCTGGACGTGGTCTTTCGCGCCTGGCACCCGCCCGCCGCCCCGCCGGACGCCTGGCGCCCGCGGCTCGAGCTGGTCGCGCGGGTCTTCTGGGGCGCCTGCCGCGAGCATCCCTGGATCGCACCAGCGATCTCGATGACGCGTCCGCAGGCGGTCGCGGGGCTGCTGCCGTTCTCCGAGTTCCTGCTCGCGACGCTCGATCGGCTCGGGCTCGACCACCAGACCACGTTCACCGCGTATCTCGCGCTGCTCAACTACGTGCGCGGCATGGGGCTCAATGTCGAGATGGAGGCCGAAGCGGAGGCGGCGACCGGCATCGACAACGAGGCGTGGATGGATGAGCAGGAACCGCGGCTGCGAGCGATCCTCGGCTCGGGCGACTTCCCGGTCTTTCGCGCCTACGTCGCGCAGGAGTACGACTTCGACCTCGACGGGCTGTTCGAGTTCGGCCTCCAGCGGTTGCTCGACGGCTTCGAGGTGCTGGTCGACGGTCGGTCGCCACGCGATTGAGCTTCGCGGGCTCAGCGGGGGCCGCCCCGTTCGCCGGCCCGCCTATGCGTTGCCGTGAATCCTGGACGAGGTGAGCCGGCCCGGGTAAAACGCGGCGACGGCGACTCGACGTTCAGGGGCGAGCGCGGACCAGATCTGGTCCACGAACTCCTCGGCGTGGGCGGCGGTGGTCGCCGTCTCGACCAGCGGCTCCGCAGACTCGATCGCCGTCCCGTCGGAGTCATAGGTCGTCAGGAGCAGCGCCTCCCCCGGAGCCAGGTCGTGGGCGGCCAGGATGGCGACGATGCCGGGCTCCCGATCTCCGCGCGCATGCCGGGCCATCCCGAGCCACGCCCGGCCGGGGCGACGCCGGTCGGCGACCGCCGTGATCCGGGGCGTGAAGATCGGGGCGTCGGGTTCGTAGGCGAGATCCTGCAGGGCGTCCGCCGGCGACTGCCGGGCGAGCAGCCGCTCGCGCACGGTCGACACCTGCTCGCCGTTGCCGTAGACGAGCCAATCATCGGTCTCCGTGGCCGCGACGTAGTGGCGCAGCGCATCGTGCTCGGTCGCGCCGATCGGGACGACGACGAGCTCACCGCCGGCCGCGAGCCGGATCTCGCGCTGCCGCGAGGCCTCGCTGCGGCCGCTGAGGAAGTAGGCGCCACACCAGGCGCCGCCGGGCAGCCGGGCCCACACCAGTCCACGACCGGGGTACGCGTTCGCCATGAGGGTGGCTCGGAGATCTTCCACGGGTCCATCTTGGGACCTCGCCACGAGCCGGCGACGGCGGCGCCGGAGTCAGGTACCGGTGCGGAGGCCGTCGAACAGGACGCGGAGGGCGCGGTCCCTCGCCCCGGGATCCCAGGATGCGTACTCCGCCGCCCGCGCGATACCGACAACGAGTCCGACGAGATCGTCGGCACCGACGTCGCGTCGAACTCCCCCGGCCTCCTGGGCGCGCCGCAGCAGGCCGTCGAGCGCAGCGTG
>JBAPVZ010000047.1:0-1688 GCA_049283435.1 Candidatus Dormiibacterota bacterium | reverse complement strand
AAGGAGCTTCATGCGTTCCCGCTTCACCGTGCTCGCAACCGCGTGCACAGCGTTCACGCTTGCAGCGGTTCCCGGCATCGCCGGAGCCGCCCCCCAGCAAAACCTGGGCCTGACGATCCACGCCGTGCCGCACCGCATCATCGCCGGAGAGGCAGTTCTGCTCTACGGTCGGCTCACGGGCGCCGGCCACGGCAACCAGACGATTCGGCTCTATCACCGGATCAACCCCGCCCGCCAGTTCACGCTCATCAGCACCACCAAGACCGATGCCGCCGGCGGCTATGAGTTCACGCGCGCCGAGGGCGTCGTCCAGTCCAACCGCAGCTGGTTCGTGCGCGGGCCGGCGTTCAGCCATAGCCGCACCGTGCATGAGCGTGTCGCCGCGCTGGTCAGCCTGGCGACGAGCTCGACCCCGGCGGTCGGACAGACCCGCCATCCGATCGTGTTCTCCGGACACGTCACCCCCGGGCACGCCGGCAGCGTTGTCGTGCTGCAGGCCCAGAAGGGCTCGAGCGACGACTGGACGACGCTCAAGCGAGGGGTGGTTCAAGCCGGTTCCAACTATCAGATCAGCTTCGCCTGGCGGACCCCGGGCGAGCGTGACGTGCGGGTCCTGTTCCGCGGCGACGCGCGCAACACGGCCGCGGCCTCGGACCCGGTCACGGTGGTGGTCCAGCAGACCGAGCACTCGGACTTCACGATCAGCACGTCTGCTCCGATCGTCGTCAACGGCGCGCCGTTCACGATCTCGGGAACGCTGTATCAGCCGGGCACGACGACGCCAGAGCCGAGCACCAGCGTCAGCCTGTTCGCACGTGAACCGGGGGGACCCGGCTTCCACGAGCTCACCACGGCGACGACCGGTTCGGACGGCAGCTACAGCTTCCCGAACCTCACCTCGACGATCAACGAGCTCTACCAGGTCCGGGCCACCTTCCCGCCCGCCCGGGACAACAGCTCGGTTGTGTTCGAAGGGGTGCAGGACGTGCTGAGCATGACCTCGAGCTCGTCGACGTCCACCGTCAACGGTCACATCACGTTCTCCGGGAGCGTCTCACCGGACAAGGCCGGCCACGTCATCTACCTGCAGAAGTTCGGCAAGGATGGCGACTGGCACACCGTCGAGGTGCGATCGGTCAAGAGCGACTCGACCTACACGTTCGGCTGGACCTTCGGGACGGCGGGCGTGAAGGAGTTCAGGGCCCGGATCACCGGTGGTCCGGCCAACGTCGGCAACGCATCGGCGCCGGTGACGATTGACGTCACGCAGCCGCCGCTGTCCAGTCTCCCCAACACCTAGTCGCAGCCGCGACCGGGAGAAATCGTCGATTTCTCCCGAGGTGATCGCCGCAGGCGATTGCACTCGGCCCCCGTCGCGACCGGCGGCGGGGGCCGGCGTGCGTTCAGCCACGATGTGGTGTGGCGCGCTACGCAACACGGACGCGCTGGTGTAGCGTCCCGCCCCATGGATTTCGAACTCATAGACGAGCAGCAACTGATCCGCGAGACGGCGCGTGCCTTCACCGACAACGAGATCGTCGAGCGCGCGCGAGAGAACGATCGCAACGAGCATTTCGACGTCGACCTGGTGCAGTAGATCGCGGCCCAGGGTTATCTCGGAGCGATCGTGCCGCGGGATTACGGTGGCGCCGGGCTGGACTATCTGACCTACGGCGTGATCGTCGAGG
>JBAPVZ010000046.1:0-3384 GCA_049283435.1 Candidatus Dormiibacterota bacterium | reverse complement strand
CGCGGAGCTGAACTCGACCAGCAGTCCACTCCGGCGGAGGTCTGCATGTGCCCGAGCGGTCTCCCCGTCGGAGACGGGAACCGCGCCACCCTCCGACTCGCGGATCGCCCGCAGTGACTGATACGTCCCCGCCGGCGTCGCGACCGACATCGCCCGCGACAGTCCGCCGGAAGTTGCCACCGGCGACGGCGAATCCGTCGCGAGCGCACCGGAGAGCGAAGGGAAGGTCTCGGCGGCGAACAGGCGGGGGATGCGCGCAATCAATCCAGCTTGGAGCAGCTCCTTGAACCCTCGATACAGGCCGCTCAGCGCGTCTCCATAGGCGACGGGTAGGACCACCGCATCCGGGACCTCCCACCCGAGATCTTGTGCGATCTCGAACGCGATCGTCTTGCAACCCTCGACTCCCGCCGGGTGACTGCCCACCGGCGGGGCGGCGACATTGGAGACCGGAAACCACCCCCATTCCTCGGCGACGGCACGGTTGAGTGTCCAGCGATCGGCGGCCGTCGACGCTGCGACGACCATTGCCCCGTAGCCGGCCATGAAGCGCTGCATGGTGCCGGCGAACTCTCTGGTCGTAAACACGAGGCAGGGAAGACCGGCACGAGCGGCGTACGCCGCCGCCGCGGCACCGGCGTTGCCGGACGAGGAGACCGCGATGCCGGGGCTCCCGACGGCGCGTGCCCAGGAGATGGCGACGCTCGCCAGCCGGTCTTTGAACGACGCGGTGGGGTTCTGGAACTCGTGCTTGGCCAGCAGGCGAGGCAAGCCGATCGTTTCGCCAAGCCGGACGAGGGGGACGAGCGGGGTACCGCCCTCCCCCATCGTCACCGCCTCGGCGAGCGGGACCGGGAGCGCCTCCGCGAACCGCCAGACGCCTGGGCTTCGTGCCTCCCAGGTGGCCCGGGCCTGCGGCTCGAGCGGGGATCGGTAGACCACCTCCACGTTGGACGGGTTTGACGACGCACATGAAGGGCACCCGAAGAGGACGCTTTCCCGGGCGTAGTTCGCGCCGCAACGTACGCAGCGCAGGTGCACGACGTTCGACGAAAGCGATCCCTCGGCAAGCATTCTTGTGATGGTAGCCCAGCGATTCTGGCCGGTCCACGGCCACCTCCCCCAGTTCGCCTGCCTAATATTGTGGAAATGTCACTGCCGCGGTCGAGCTTGAGGCTGCGCGGTCCGACTATCGATCGGTTCGCCGACCGCCTGAACCGGGCCGTCCGGCGCGAGGTGAGCGCGTATGCCGTGATCGACGAGCCGAAATTCAACCAGGACGTCCGCGCGGTCAACCGACTCAATGTCGTTCTGTTCTTCAAGGCGCTTTCGGAGGACCGCGGCCCCAATGCCGCGGAGCTGGCCGACTGGGGGAGGCGGCTCGACGGCGAGCCGAGGACTCGATACCGATGGAGGCGATCGTTCACAGCTATCGAGTCGGCGTGCGGGTGCTGTGGGAGTGTCTGCTGGAGGTGGCGCCACGGGAGGACCATGGCCGGCTGGGTGCACTCGCTCTCGAATACGCAGATCGAGTGAGCACGGCGGCGACCCAGGCCTATCTGGAGGCGCGACAGCGGGATGAGCGAACCCGCCAGGACGCGGCTCGGCTCCTGGTGAATCGGATCATCCTCGGCAACGTGTCCGACACGGAGGCGACTACGCATGAGGCGGGAGCGCTCGGCGTTACCCTGACCAAGCCTCATTCGGTGACGCTCGTTTCGCAGGCGGACGAAGGCTCGAGCGGCGATCACGAGTCGGATCGCGTTCTCGTGGCCATGCAGCAGCGGGTCTCCGAGGTCTGCCCCGACGCGATTGCCTCGGTGCTCAGCAGCGGGTTGCTCGTCGTCGCGCTGCAACCTCATCTACCTGCTGTCGACGCAGCGCTGTCGAGCGCGATGGAGAGTGATTCCCGGGTGGGGCTGGTGATCGGGCGCGGGACAGCGGCGACCGGTATCCGGGGACTCGCCCTGAGCTATCGCCAGGCGGGCCGCGCCCAGGCGCTGGGACAGCTTCTCGAACCGGGGATTCGCATCCACGACTACGCCCGGCTGCGGTTCTTCGACATCTTCAAGGAAGGAGAGCCCATCCGATCGTTCGTGGAGGATGAGCTCGGGCCATTGCTCGCGGTGCGGAGCCATCGCCGTCGGGATCGACTGATCGAGACGCTGAGCAGCTTGTCCACCTGCGCCCTCAATCGAAAGCAAGCCGCCTATCGACTCGGCATCCATTCGAATACGCTCACCAACCGCGTGCACGAGCTGGAGTGGATCCTGGGCAACGACCCGACCGTGGGCGAGACGTGGTTTCGCACGCAGCTCGCGGTCCGGCTGATGAAGCTGGCTGGGCGCTCCGGCTAGCGCGAGCAGCTACCTACGCCGGTGCCGGCCCTCCCGACGGCCGCCAGGGACCGCCATGGAACCCGTAGTCCTTGGAGCCGCCCCACACCGACTCCGGTTGCGAGGTGCCGCGCTCGAAGCGATCGAGCCGGTAGATCGCAAGGTCCGGGTCCGCGGCGGCACCCGTGATCTCCGCTGCCGCGGCGGGGGCGAGCCCGGGCGCGAGGCACATGCCGTGCCCGGAGAATCCGGCCATCGTGTACACGTTGTCCAGGTGCGTCCAGCCGACGACCGGGTTGTCGTCCGGCGTCGTCTCCAAGAACCCGGCCCACGCGTGCGCGAACCTGGCCTCCGCCATCTCCGGGATCCGGCGCGCGAGGCGGCGATGGATCTCGCCGGCCCAGCCCAATTCCGGTGGCGTCGTCCAGGGGCGGTCGGAGAACTCGGTCGTCTCCGTCGGGCCGACGAGGAAGCCGCGGCCCTCGGAGTGCAGGTTGAGGCCCTGCTCGTAGTCGATCGTGAGGGGAGTCAGGCGTCCCTCCCGCAGCAGGCGGTCGTAGATGAACGCCTGCGCGCGCATCGCGCGGATCGGCAGCTCGCCACCCCACTCGGCGGCCAGCCGTGGGGCCCAGGCGCCCGCCGCGTTGACGAGCGTCCCGAACGTGAGGCGGGTGCCCGTCGCGGAGCGGATCGCGGTCGCACGGCCGGCCGAGACCTCGACCTCCGCGACCTCCCACCCCTCGCGAATCGTCGCACCGGCGCGGCGCGCCGCGCGCCCGAACGCGGTCGTCGTCGCCCGCGGGTCGAGGTAGCCGTCGATCGCCGAGAAGGCGGCGCCGCGCAGATCGTCGATCGCCAGACCGGGCAGCAGCTCGGCCGCGTCCTCCGGTGTCACCACCTGCGTCGGGACGTCGCACGCGTGCTGCCGCTCCACCGCTCGGCGCAGCACCCGCTCGTGCTCCTCCGAGCCGAACAGCATCAGGTACCCGGCCCGCCGGAAGCCGATGTCCTCGCCGTACCGTTCGCGAAACGTCGACATCCGCTCGAG
>JBAPVZ010000045.1:0-1775 GCA_049283435.1 Candidatus Dormiibacterota bacterium | reverse complement strand
GGATCCTTCCCGCCTGACCAGCGGCTCAGCGCCCCCGGCCGGCGGCCCATCGTCGTCGACTCGGCGAGCTGCAGCGGTTCCAGCTGCGCCAGCACCTGGCGCCGCGCTGCCACGGCAAATCCCGAGGTATGGCCGACGTACTGCAGCGTCCCCGCGCCGTCGTAGAGGCCGAGCAGCAGCGAGCCGAGTGTGGATCCATCGGCGGACCGGCGGAACCCGATCACGACGCAATCGGCGGTTCGGTCGTGCTTGCGCTTCACCCAAGCGCGCTTGCCCGGCAGGTACGCCTCACCGAGCCGCTTGCCGATCACCCCGTCGAGCCCGGCACCCTCGAGCTCGACGAACCAGCGTTCCGCGGCGGCCGCGTCGGTCGTCGACGGGGTGAGCCGAATCGGCGGCGGCACGCCGGCGAGGAGCCGCTCGAGCCGCGTGCGACGCTCGCTCAGCGGCTGGGAACGCAGATCTTCTCCGCCGATCGCGAGGACGTCGAAGGCGACGAACTCGGCCGGGGTCTGGCCGGCGAGCAGCGCGATGCGAGAGGCGGCGGGATGAATGCGCTGGCCGAGCGCATCGAAATCGAGCCCGGCCTCGGTCACGACGACGATCTCACCGTCGAGCACGACGCCGTCCGCCGGCAGCGCGAGCAGCGGCGCCCGAAGTTCGGGGAAGTAGCGGGTCAGGGGACGCTGCCCGCGGCTCGCGAGATCGACGCGATCGCCCAGCCGGTGGACGAGGCTGCGAAACCCGTCCCACTTCGGTTCGTACACCCAGCCGTCGCCCTGCGGCAGCGCCGGCTTCGGCGCCGCCAGCATCGGCTCCAGTTCGAGCGAGATCGGATCTTGCACGGCGACGGCCATCGTACCTCCGCCTGGCCAGGCTGCGCTCCGCTACCTCGACACATTCTCACGCCGTCCAGATGTTGTGGCGCGCGCCGTTCCGTGCTACCATATGGATGCAACCTCACAAGAAGTGCGCTCGGGAATGGATCGGGAGCGTGCTCGCGGGGGTGCCTGAAGTCGATACGCCCCACCCCAGCCTGGGAGGCCCGCTGACCAGCGGGCCTCTCTCTTTTTTGCCCGGGGTTGTTGCAGCCGGCAGGCGACGGGCGATGGTCGAGGAGGCGGGATTCGAACCCGCGGCCCCCTGCTCCCAAAGCAGGTGCGCTACCGGGCTGCGCTACTCCTCGAGGTCTTGAGCTCGGGTGCCACCCGCAACCCGAATTCCACTTGGAGACCACTTTGAACGCTGCACCGCCAAGAGTGGTCCCGACACGGCGCGTAGGCTACTGGATCCGGACCAGCCGGGCGATCTGGGCAGGCAGCCGGGGCCGGCCTCAGTCCAGCGTCCACCCCGGCGCGGGCCTGCGGCGATCGCCGGCCGGGGCTGCCGGTGGCTGACGGCGACCGCGGGTCGGACGGCGTGGTACCTGCTCTGTGCGCCTGGGACAGATATCTCATCCCCACGCGCGCGAACGCTCGCATGCTGAAGGGTGAGGGCTCCCACCTTCAATGGATGACCACTGACGGACGTTCCTGATGATCGACTACGCGATGCCTATGCCCGTCCATTCAGTGCCGGTTGCATCGCACGCCCGCGCGCTGAGCGCTCAGTAAATGCGCAGACTGCTCGTGATCGCTGCCGGACTCGCCCTGGCCGGCGTGCTCATCGCAGCCGGTGCGATCTACGTCCATACCGAGCGCCCGCAGAGGAGTCCGGTCGCCGTCCGAACGGCAACCCCCAGGCCACCGGTGACGCTCCCCCCCACCCCCCTCGCT
>JBAPVZ010000044.1:0-13107 GCA_049283435.1 Candidatus Dormiibacterota bacterium | reverse complement strand
CCGCCGGGATGCTGCCGGCGTCGACCTGGAACTCGTGGTTCTGGCTCGTGATGTGGATGTCGCCGCTCACCTGATCCCGCACCGGATGGTTGGCGCCGTGGTGACCGAACCGGAGCCGTGAGGTGCGGCCGCCGATCGCGCGGCCCAGGAACTGGTGACCGAGGCAGATGCCGAGCAGCGGGATCCCGTTCGCGAGCGCCGCCCGGCAGAGCTCGACCGGTGTCTCCAGCACCTCGGGATCGCCGGGACCGTTCGTCAGCAGGAGGCCCTGCGCGCCCGCGGCCACGACGTCGTCCCAGGTTGCCGTGTGCGGCAGGACGACAACGCGACAGCCCCGCGAGCGCAGGCTGCGGAGGATGCCGCGCTTCACGCCGTAGTCGACGACGGCGACGGTGAGTCCCGACCCGTCCGCCGCCTCGCGCCAGCGCAGCTCGTCGGGCAGCGACTCCAGCCAATCCTCCGGCTGCCGCCGGGACGTCTCGCCGACCAGGTCCTGTTCGGCCAGCGGCGTCACCTGCTTGGCGAGCGCGTGCAGCTCCGCGAGCCGCGCCGCGTCGAGCGGCGCCGCCTCGTGGGAGAGGACGGCTCGCAGAGTGCCGTGCGTGCGGAGGTGGCGGGTCAGCGCGCGCGTGTCGACGCCGGCGATGCCGGGCACGCCGTGCTCGCCGAGGTAGGCGTCGAGCGAGGCCTCGGCGGAGTGGCTGGACGGCCGGTCGGCGGTCCAGCGCACGACGAACGCCCGGGCCCAGGGCCGATCCGACTCGGCGTCGGCCGCCCGCAGCCCGTAGTTGCCCTGCAGCGGATAGGTCATGCACAGCATCTGGCCGGCGTAGGAGGGATCGGTCAGGATCTCCTGGTAGCCGCTCATCGCCGTGTTGAACACGACCTCGCCCTCGCCGAGCCGATCGGCGCCGAGGGCCTGGCCGACGAACGCGCGGCCGTCCTCGAGGACGAGCGCCGCGTGTGGTTTGAGCCTCGCCTCAGTCGCCAAGGATGACCGCTCCATCGACGCCCTCGACCTCGGTCAGGCAGACTTCCACGTGCTCCTCCTCCGCGGTCGGGATGTTCTTGCCCACGTAGTCGGGGCGGATCGGCAGCTCCCGGTGGCCGCGATCGATCAGGACCGCGAGCTGGACGGCGCGCGGGCGCCCGAACTCGAGCAGCGCCTCGATGGCCGCCCGCGCCGTCCTGCCGTGATGGAGGACGTCGTCGACGATGACGACCGTCCGCCCCCCGACGTCCGGCACTCGCGAGTGGGAGCCGCCGGGCGGCGCCTCGCGGTCGTCGCGGTGGCCGGTGATGTCGATCACACCGGTCGGGACCTTGACCTGCTCCAGCTGCGACAGCAGACCCGCGAGCCGGCGCGCCAGCACGTCGCCCTTCGAGATGACGCCGACCAGCACCAGGTCGTGCGCCCCGCGGTTGCGCTCCACGATCTCGTGCGCGATGCGGGTCAGCGAGCGGCGGACGGCGGCCGCGTCGAGCACGGTCGCCTTCAGGTGGCGTCCCTCGGCGAGCGGCGGACCGAGCGGCTGCGCGGTCACGACAGCACCAGGTCGAGCAGCGCCATCCGCGTGTACATGCCGTTGCGGGCCTGGCGGAAGTAGGCGGCCCGAGGGTCGGCGTCGACCGCCGGCGCGATCTCGTCGACGCGGGGCAGCGGGTGCATCAGAATCGACCGCTCCGGCAGGCGCCGCATCGCCGGCTCGTCGATCACGTAGACGCCCTTCACGGCGAGGTAGTCCTCGGGCGTCGGGAAGCGCTCCTTCTGGATGCGCGTCTGGTAGACGACGTCGACCTCGGGCAGCACGGCGTCGAGGTCGGTGGTCTCGCGCCAGGCGACGCGGTGATCGTCCAGGTGCTGCTTCAGGTCGGCGCCCATCGCGACCTGCGGTGGCGCGACGAACGTGATCTCGACACCGCCGAACTTGCTCAGGAGGTAGGTGAGGGAGCGCGCGGTGCGGCCGTTCGCGAGGTCCCCGACCATCGCCACCTTGACGCCGTCGATGCGCCCCAGCTCGTCCTGGATCGTGTAGAGGTCGAGCAGTGCCTGCGTCGGGTGCTGACCCCGCCCGTCGCCGCCGTTGAGGACGGGGACGTCGGAGACGCGGGCGGCGCGCTCGGCAGCGCCCTCCTCGTCGTGGCGCAGCACGATCGCGTCCGCGTACCCGGCGACGATGCGGATCGTGTCCTCCAGCGTCTCGCCCTTGGAGACGCTCGAGAACTCCTTCGCGTTGTCGGTGCCCATGACCCGTCCGCCGAGGCGCAGCATCGCGGCCTCGAAGGAGAGCCGGGTCCGCGTCGAGGGCTCGTAGAACAACGCGGCCATGACCCGGCCCTGGAGCCGCCCGGCCGCGCGCTCGGGGCTCGTGCGCATCTGGTCCGTGCGCTCAAAGAGATCCTCCAGCAGCGGACGCGAGAACTGCTGAGCGGCGAGAACATGGCGCAGGCGCTCGACGCCGCGGGTTGACGTAGCCATGAAAAAATCCCCTTCCCGGCCTCGCAGGACCGAATTAAAGGCTGCCGCAGGTCGCCGGCCGGCGCCGGCGCTCCGAAGATTCTACCGCGACCGCGGGCCGGTCGGGCGCCGCCGTTGTTTCGCGTCAGGCCCCAGACCCCGTCCCATGATCACGAGGATCAACCCGGACGAGCTCCACCCGACGCCGGGCTACCACCACGTCACGGTCGTCGAGGCGGGACGCACCGCCCACCTGGCCGGCCAGTGCCCACTCGATCGCCGTGGGTCCGTGGTCGGGCTTGGCGACCTCGACCGGCAGATCGACCAGGTCGCGGCGAACGCCCTGACGGCGCTGCGCGCGGTCGGCGCCGCGCCCGATGACGTCGTGCGCTCGGTGATCTACGTGGTGAGCGCCGAAACCGCCGTCCTCGGCGCCGCGTGGCGCCGCTTGACCGCGTCGGTCATCGGCCCGGCGTTCACCACCGCGAGCACGCTGGTCGGGGTCGCCCAGCTCGGATTTGGCGGGCAGCTCGTCGAGGTGGATCTCACCGCCGCGCTGCCCGAGTGAGGGTCCCGAAACGAAAAGCGACGGGCGGGAAGCGGCGAACCGCTCACCCGCCCGCGCTCAGGAGAGGAGAAAAGAGGCGAATTCCATCCGCGGCAGCCGTGGACGACAGGCTTCCCCCAGCGTTCGGGAGCGTCCGGTAGTCATCCCCGCGCCCAAGAGAACATCCCTCCGCGTCACTCCGGCTGACTGCGTGCCCCAAAGGTTAACGTGCGGCCACCCCTGCGGGCAAGTCCCGCTCGCGAGGTGCGGCGGGCTCGCCGGCCATTCTCCGAGGCGCGAACCCTGACGGCCGGTGATGACATAGACGAGCAGGCTCGACGTACACCGTTCGCAGGATCCTCCCGGGCCCCGTAGATGCTGAGTGCTCGGGAATCCAGCAGCTGGGCGACGCTGACCGGATTGCGGTAGCCCGCGACCCGGCCGACCGTGCCGATGCGCCCGCACCACCTCCCGGCCCCAATGGTGGATCAAAGTGTTTGCACATGGTACTCTAGTGACGACGTTTTGATCCATGGCTACGCTGAACGAACTGCCGCCCACATTCACCGCCGCCGAGGCGCGTCACGCCGGCATGCATCCTCGTCGTCTCCAGCAACTATCAGAGGCGGGCGAGCTGATCGTTCTCTCGCGTGGAGTCTACCGACGGGCTGACGCCCCGCCACCATCGCACCCGGACTTACTCGCGATCAGCCGCCGGGCGCCGGCTGCCGTCGTCTGCCTGATGTCGGCACTTCGCCTCTGGGACCTTACTGACACCATGCCGCTGGCAGTGCAGATCGCCATCCGGCGGCGATCCCGGTCGCCGCGTATCGACTTCCCACCCGTTGACTCGTTCCACTTCGACGCCAAGACTTTCGAGGAAGGGGTCGAGTTGGTCGAGGCAGCACCATCGGAGACGGTCCGCGTTTACTCCCCCCAACGCACGGTCGTCGACGTCATGCGGTTCCGCCGTCGTCTCGGAGAGGCGCTGGCGCTCTCGGCGCTTCGCGCCTATCTCTGGCGACCAGGCTCGGAGCCTGCGGCGGTCCTCGGGTACGCACGGATGCTCGACGTCGAGGGGCCGGTGGGGCAGGCGATGGACGGCGTGCTGAGCTGATGGCAGGTGCCGACCGGCGGCCGACCGGGCAACGCCTGGGGGGCGGGGCCTATCTCGGCCTCCAGAATCGAGCCCGGCGAGAGGGCAGGTCGACGGCCGAACTGCTGACCTTGTACGGGCTGGAGCGCTTCTTGTGGCGCCTGTCGCGATCGCGCTACGCCGAGTCCCTCGTACTCAAGGGCGGGTTGCTGCTCGCCGCCCTCGGAGCCCGTCGAACGACCGCGGACGCGAACCTGCTGGCGCAAGGTGCAACGAACTCAGAGTCGCAGCTCGTCAAGGCGGTAATCGAGATCTGCGCGCTGGACGACGGCGTGACGGGAGGATTGGACGGAGTGCGGTTCGACACGGCATCGGTACGGGTGCAGCCGATTCGCGAGGGAGGCGTGTACGCCAATGTCCGGCTCCGGTTGGCGGCTCACGTCGCTTCTGCGCGGCCGATCCTCAGTGTGGATGTAAACGCAGGTGATCCCGTTGTCCCGGCGCCCCGCCTCGCTCCTTACGGGCAGTTGCTCCAGGACGGGGAGCCGTTCCAACTGCTCAGCTACCCAGTGGAGGCGGTCTTGGCCGAGAAGTTATGCACTGCGATCGAAGCTGGGAGACGCCAACACGCGTGTGAGGGACTACGTCGATGCCTGGCGCCTCATCGGCGTCCATGACTTGGAGGAGCGCGCTGTGCGCTCCGGACTGGAGGCGACGGCAGCTTTCCGAAGGACGAGGCTGAAGCCACTCTCCCAAGCGATCGAGACGCTGGCACGCCGCCGCGAAGGCCAATACCAGGCGTTGCGGCGTAGCCAGGGGCAAGATGCCGCAGAGTTCCCGGCAAGCTTCAGTGAAATCGTCAACGGTGTGCGTGTGTTCATCGATCCGCTGGTCCTCGGCCTTTCGCCAGGCAGCCGATGGCGTGCACGAGAGCGACGCTGGATCGCGGCGGAGCCATCGGTCGCCAACAGCTGAGTGCGTTAGCCCGCAAGTTCGATCACGTATTCATGCGGGCCGAAGTGCGGAGAGCCGTTCGAGCAGGTGCCGCGGTCTGGCCAGTCCGCGCGGAAACCTCACCGATCGAGAGCCCAGCAGGGCCTGGCTCGGGTATCACGGCTCGAGTCTGAACATGGCGTGAAGCACCTCTGGACCGGGCTCGGCAGCACTTGCCTCGACCACCGTGGCCCCGTCGGTACTGGTCAGGGTCCAGGTTGCCCACGCGCAGCAGTCTCGCTCCGCAGTCACGAGGTCGAGCAGGACGTGCGCGGCATCCGGCTTCGGATCGAACTCCAGCCGGATGCCGGCCTCGGTTGCGGTTCGGGTTCGAAGTGCTGCGCCGATGACGGCGGACCACGCCTGCTCGCGTTCCTTCAGGTCGTCCAGGCCGCACGCGATCGGAGCGTTCTCCGGGTACTTCATTGCCGGGTCCTCCATGGAGTGCCGAGGTGACGGTCACCGAAGCATTGGACCTCAGGTCGACATGATGTCAAGGCGCCCGGGGCAGGACGTGTGCCGTCGGAGGTCATACGGGCGCCTATCCTCCGTCGCCATCAGCCCGAGTCAGCTCGACCAGGAGAGGATGCGATGTCCACCACGGCGACGATCCGTCCGACGCTGCACCACGTGACGTTGAAAACCATCCGCCTGGACGAGATGGTGGACTGGTATGCGAGCGCGGTCGGGATGCGAGCCAACCACCACGATCCGGCGGGCGCCTGGCTGACCAACGACGAGGCCAATCACCGAATGGCGCTGCTGGCGGTGCCGGGGCTGAGCGACGATCCCGACAAGGTGCCCCATACCGGTATCCATCACCTCGCGTTCGAGTACGAGGACATCGGCCGGCTGCTCGACACCTACGAGCGCCTGAAGGGGGACGGGATCGTCCCCCACGCTTGCCTCGACCACGGGATCACGACCTCTCTCTACTACCTCGACCCGGACGGCAACAGCGTCGAGCTGCAGGCCGACAACTTCGGTGACTGGCAGGCCTCGAGCGAGTGGATGCGCACCGCCCCGGAGTTCGACGCCAACCCGATCGGCGTCAACACCGACCCGGAGGCGATGCTCGCGGCCTGGCGCGCGGGGACGGACGCCGCCGAGCTGCACCGCCGCAGCTTCGCCGGCGAGCTCGACCCCGGGGTCCCGCTCGACCTCCGTCTGCCTACCGGGGACGCCTGGGCCGGCTGAGCCGAGGGGGGCGCGGCGCGGTCGGCCCCCCGCCGCGCGCCGATCGACCGGCGCGAGCAGGGATCGTCAGGCTCCGGTTTTGCCTCCGGATGCCAAGCTCGATCCTCCTGACCGATGGCCTTCGAGGCCGTCGACAGAGGCTCGACGGGACGGGCGGGTCGTACCGGCGATTGATGGAGCCGCACTCATACAGTGACCCAGGCCCTGCCACCCGCGTTGTTCAGGGAGGCGCGATGCCATCGGAGCGCATCTCGCCTCCCCCGTGACCAAGCTCCCGGGTTGGGCGCGAAGGGGGTGGTGGCCCGCCGCGCTTACAGGGGCTCAGGTGTCCGTCGAGAGACCATCCGGGTGGAGGACCGAACCATGAGAATTCGCGTGCTGGTCGTCGCCGCAGCCGTTGCGATTCTGGCCCTGGGCTTGTTCGGCGTAGTGCCGAAAAGCGTCTCCGCACAGACCGGCAACAGCGACGAGAAGTGCAGCCAAAATGCCTGCGAGACCGTCTACACCGCCGCGCGGGGGAGCGACTTCGTGTACGTGGTAAAGGTATGGGCTGCGCCGGCGTGGGGCGTTCACACCTACCGTGTCCTGTTCGACGGCTATCCTCGGTATTCGCAGCAAGGCGACGGCCTGACCACGTTCCAGATCCACTACACCGTCGACCGCGGAATGTGCATCCAGGGTGGCGTCGAAGGAGTGCCTCTCGCGCGGACGCCGTGTTGGAACGCACCATGAGCCTGGCGAACTGACGGCGCCGCGCCGCGCCGGTGCCGGCGAGTGGAGGTGACGCTCCCTCGATCCCGTCTGCCGCGCTGCGGCCGCCACGCCGGTCGGCTGCAGCGAGGGGACCGGCTCTGAGTGCGGCGGTACGCGGACTTGTCCCCGCGCCGACCTACCTCAGGCGGTCGGCGACGCAGTCGGGGTGACCCGCGGCGTCGGTTCTTTGACCGGTGCCAGCGGGGGCGCCGTGTGCGATTCGTGGCCCTTCACCGGCGAGGGCTTGGCGCCCGGGCTGGCCTGAGGAATGATCGGGGCCGGGGCCACCGTGCCCGGGCCCGCCGGGACCGTCTCGATCGCCGGATCGCCGTCGATGCCGGCGATGATCGACTGGGCGATCAGCTGGTCGCCGTAGTCGTTGGGGTGAAATTCGCCGCGAGCGGGACCGAACAGCGACGGGTGCCCCTTCGGCCCGCGCGCATCCGTGACCTCGAAGTCCTGGGACAGCGGAACGTAGACCCCTTCGTACTTGCGGCACGCGGCCATGGCGATGTTCTCGTAGGTGTAGGCCATCGCGCCCTCTTGATTGACGGCGTCCGTCCTGCCCCAATCGCCGAGACACACGAAGCCCGCCTTCGGCGAAGCCTGGCGGATCTTGGCCAGCAGCTCCAGGTAGTTCTTCTGGTAGGTCGCGATCGGTGTTCCGTACAGGAAGTCGTCGCTGATGAGATGGATGACGACGATGTCCTGGTCCTTGGGGATGGTCCATTTGAGGGCGACCCCGACCGGTGCGCCGGGCAGGGCGACGACGTGCCAATCGACATCACGGGAGCGGGTGCCGGCGATGATGCGCGAGGCCACCGCCGGGAAGGTGTGGTCGATCGAGGTCACGTACCAGCCGCGGGTGACGCTGGCCCCGATGTACGACATCCGCAGCGACCCGTCGTGGCGCGCGCCTGCTGGATCGAGATTGGCGCCGAACTGAGCCGGCGCCTCCTGGAAGGCTCGTTGCTCACGCTCCTGGAGACGGGCCGCGCTGTCGCGCTGCTGCTGCACGTCGCCACCGGCCACGACTCCGATGACTCCGACGGCGACGAGCAGCACCAGGGCAATGGCGGCCAGCGCCACGAAGGCCCGACGCGGGTGCCGGTCGACCGGTCCCCACACGCCGCCGGATTGTCCCGCCATTCGTCTCCTTGGTTCGTGCTGTCCGGAGCTCGAAGCGCCCGCCCGCTCCGACCATCAAGGTAGCCCAGTAAGGTTGCGCCGGCCGGTGGGACAATCCCGGCCACGTCCCCGGCCTCAGCTTCGAGGTGCTCCGGTGCGCGCACCTCCGGCCGGCTCCTCCGCGGGCACGACCGACGGCGCTGGGTCGTCCGCAGGCCCCCGTGTCGTCGCCGGCTGGACGAGCCGGCTGCTCGAGCGGCGCGTCGACACTGTGCCGGCCGGCGCGGCCGGCGTCCCCGGACCTGCCCGCGCGGCCCCCGGTCGGTGCCGTCTCCACGGCCGCGGCATCGCGTCTTCGTTGGACGGCGGCATCGCGTCGGGCGTCACCACGCGACGGAGGGTGTTCGACATGCGTTGGTGGCTATCCGGTAGAGCCAGATCCGAAAAGGCCGAGCGCCCCTCGAGCCGGGACCTCCCTCGCCACCTGGAGGGTCACGTCCTGCAGGCGGATCCCCGACCGGCACGTTGCATGCGTCTCGGCCGCACGGGGCCGTCCGGCGATGCCTCCCTCCCCCCGGGCTGGCATCATTCGGCGGTTCTGCAGGCGGCATTCCGGATCGTCCCCTCGGGCGGGTTGCACCGTAGCGGACTGCCCTCCGCGCACCCCGGTGACCGGGTCCATCGCGGAGCGCCGGGTGGTCGCTCCACCGGGCGCCCTCGCGACGGTCCCTGCCACCCCGCGGCGAGTTAGGACGCCTCGAGCTCTCCCACCTCGACGCCACCCCCCTGGGTCAGCGCCGGGCAGCCTCGGGCGATCGTCATCGACGCGGCGAAGTCGTCGGCGCGGACGATGACATAACCACCCAGCGTGTCACCGACGTCCTCGGCCGTGCCCAAGCCCTGCGAGCGCACGACCCGATGACCGAAGTCGGCGAGCCTGTCGCCAATCTGCTGGAACCATTGTGGCCACGCCTCCTGCTCGCTCACGCTGAGCTGGCGGCCTGGATTGGTGCGGAACGACAACACGTACTCAGCCATTTCTTCTCCTCCGTCGGTTGCGGTTTTGCCGTCCGTAGGGCCCCTTGGCCGGCTCATGTCCAGAGGACGAACGAGAGGCGGCCGAAATCGACAAGGGTCGCAATCTGTCGCCGATCGAGATGCAGAGCAGCCACTCACCCGGGCGCATCCGGCCGGGCTATTGATCAGAAGGGTCGGCTTCTCGACCGGTAACTCCCTGCAGGCGCTGCTCTTCCTCTTGCCGCATCTGCTTCTGCTCTTGGTCTCGGTGTCGATCTGGCCGATCCTTGTCGTGCAGCTCATCCTCGGCTGGCTAATCTAATGGGTTGGCTGCGGCATCGGGCCGGCAGCATCCTGCCCGGGTGGCTTGCTCATGCGGCGACCAATCTTCTCCTGCCACTTCTGATCGGGCTCGCCGTGCCGCTTTGAAAGCCCTTCGACGACCCTCAACTGCGTCACCGGTCGTAGACGTCTCGTCGGTGGCCCAGCGTCACAACAACGACTAGAAGCACGTCGTCGGCAACGGTGTAGATGATGCGGTAGTCCCCGACCCGCACGCGCAGACCTGGTCGTCCGCGCAAGGCGCGAGCGGCCGGCGGACGTGGGTCGTCCGCGAGTAGCGCGATAGCGCCCTGGATACGGCGACGGACCTGCAGATCGAGCTTGCGCAGCGCACGGACGGCGGCCGGGCGCAGCTCGATGCGATGTAAGGTCACTCCCAGCCGAGATCGGCCTTGACCTGTTCCCAGGGGATGTTCGGGCCTTCTTCGGCCATCGCCGCATCGAATGCAGCGGTGTCCTCGGCATCTTCGAGCGCGGCGATCAACTGCGCATAGCGCGCCGGACTAATCAGCACGGCCGCCGGGCGTCCGTAGCGCTCGAGGAACACCGGCTCCGTACGGGCGCGCTCAACCGCGGCGGGCAGGTTCTCACGCGCTGTGCTGATGTTTAGCGTCGCCATAGCGCAAAGCGTACAACTTCCAGGTGATCTCGTACGATCGAGACCCCGCTGGGAGCGAAGCCCTATCCTGGCGATTCGGACTATAATTTGACCCATCGTGCAAATGCCGGTCGGTAACGTCAGAGCTGCGCGAACCTCGCGACCACCCGGTTTCCGCGCGACGCTGCGCGAGGGCTGGTGAGCGATGGCGCGAGGCAACCGGCAGTCGCGGACCTTCATCGAGGAGGCGCGCCGGCGTCAGATCGTCGGCGCGGCGATCGAAACCCTCGCCGAGCACGGGTATGACGGCGCGTCCCTGGAGCGCATCGCGCAGCGAGTCGGCATCTCGCGGGGCCTCATCTCGTATCACTTCGAGGGACGGGCCGACCTGATGGCCGCCGTCGTCGCCACGGTGTTCCGCGAAGGGGCGGCCTACATCCGGCCCCATCTCGAGGGGACGATGACCCCGGGCCAGCGGTTCGAGGCCGCGCTCCGCAGCAATCTCGAGTTCATGCGCGACCACCGCGCCGAGATCGTCGCGGTGGTGGAGATCGGTCAGGGCGGGGGCCGCACCGAACTTGGATCGGCACGCGACGATATCGCGCGAGGGATCGCCGCCCTCGAGCAGCTTCTTCATGCGGGCCAGGAGTCCGGCGAATTCGGGCATTTTGACCCGCACATCATGGCGGTGACCATCCGCACCGTCATCGACGGAGTGCCACGCCAGATCGCGCGGAACCCCGGTCTCGATCTCGACCTGTGGACGGACGAGATCGTCGGCACGTTCATGCGGTCGCTGGCGAGAGGAGTGGAGACATGAAACGCTCAATTTCAGGCAACCCGAGCATTGCGCCCGGAGCACTCGCCGGCCTGCTCGCGGTTCTGGTTGCCGTTCTCGGCAGCGGCTGCGGCTCGGTGGCAGTGAAGAAGGGCGACTCGGCGGGCGATCCCATCGTTGCTGCCCCGACGCAGGTTGCGCACACCTCGGAGGGCGCCGTCGGGTACCGCTCCGTCGGCAGCGGTCCGGGGCTCCTGCTGATCACTGGATACGCCGCCGACATGGATGACTGGCCGCCGGCGGTCGTCAACGCGCTCGCCCGCAGTCACCGCGTCATCACGATCGACAACGCCGGCGTCGGTGAGACCAGCGAGCTGCGCCAGCCGCTTTCGGTCGACAAGATGGCCGCTCAGGTGGACGCCTTCCTCCGCACCCTGCACCTGGGCCCGATCGCCGTCCTCGGCTGGTCCATGGGGGGCTTCATCGCACAGGCGCTCGCCGTCGACCATTCCAGAGACGTGGCCCGGCTCGTCCTCTGCGCCACAGCCCCCGGCAACGGGAAGGCGACGCTTCCCACCGCGGCGGCAAGGGCGGCGCTCGCCAGACCGAACAACCTGACCGGGATCGAGGACATGCTGTTCCCCGGCAATCAGCAGGGCAAGGAGGTCCCGGCGTTTGCCGCCCAGATCGCCGAGTACCCCGATTCGTACCGTCCGCCCCTGTCGGCCGACGTCGCGCAGTCGTCGGCCTCCTCTGCCTGGCTCGCCGGCAGAGACCCGGCGGGGCGCCAACTCGCCAGGATCATGGCACCGACCCTCATCGACGACGGCGAGGACGACATCGCCCTGCCCGCTCGCAACGACGAGCTGCTCCACAGCGAGATTCCGGGGTCCCACCTCGTCCTCTACCCCGACGCCGGCCACGGGTTCTTCTTCCAGGACCGAGCCACCTGGGTGAGCCAGGTGGACTCCTTCCTCGGTTCGTCACCTCGGCAGGCCGGGTCTTGACACCGGATGCTCCGGAGGTACGCGTCATGCATCGGAACATCGGCACCGTTGTCGGATCGGTGTGCTGGATCCTCACGCTGCAGTGGTTCGTCGTTCAAGCGATCACGCAAGCGGCCTGGACGACGCCGTACAGCCTGGGCGGGAACAGCCTCAGCGACCTCGGCGCCGTCCACTGCTTCTCCGCGCCGGTCTCTCGGCTGAATCCCATCTCGAGCAACGTCTGCTCCCCGCTGCACTCGCTGATGAACGCGTCCTTCATCGTCTTCGGCCTGCTCGTCGTCGGCGGGGTGATCCTGCTCTGGAACCAGTGGCCGCGCCGGCGGACGGTGACCGCCGGCCTGGTGCTGCTCGCCCTCTTCGGCGCCGGCAAGGTCGTCATCGGTCTCGCGCCGGAGGACGTCCGCCTCGGGCTCCACGCGCTCGGCACCTTGGGCATGCTGTGCGGCGACGTCGGCGCACTTCTGCTCGCCGTCGGCATGTGGCGGGAGGCACGCTGGCAGGCCGTAGTGTTCCTCTGCATTGGGATCGTCGGGGTGCCTGCCTTCTTCCTGCAGGTGTTGCCGCAGCTCGCCGCCGTGCACGGTGCGCTGGAACGCCTGGCCGACTGGCCGCTGCCAGTCTGGATCGCCGCCCTCGGGGTCCTCCGCCTGGCCGACCGCTGGTGGCAGCGGACTACGCCCCCGGTCGCGGGTGAGCGTCCCCCGCCGGACCTGTAGGACCACCGGTAAGCGGGCATGTCGCCGTCGTCGGATCGATCAGCGCCGGCTTCGATTCAACCCGCCGGCGCCGGCAGCTCGAGGTCGGCCGCCACGCCCTGGTGGTCGCTTACGACGGAGTCTGGCTGGTCGAAGGTCCGCGCGCATTTCGCGATCCGCAGGGTCGGGCCGCCGTGCTCACCGCAGCGCACGAGGATGTAGTCGATGCGCCGAAGGGCCAGTCCCACGATGCTGCCAGCGAGAAAGGTGCCCAGCACGACGACGCCCTCGAGGATCGCGACCGTTATGCCAGCGACGAAGGCAGTGCGGCGGAAACTGGCCACATCAATGGCAGCGATGGTTCAGAGCACCTGGTTCCAAGCTCGATCGCGGCGCGGAAAGTCATGATGCAACGCGTACGCTCTGGCGATCGCCCGGTTCCCCCTGACCTTCCTGTGAGGCCTCGCGTGGCAGGTGGAGTCGGGATTGGCCCTCATG
>JBAPVZ010000043.1:0-3381 GCA_049283435.1 Candidatus Dormiibacterota bacterium | reverse complement strand
GGGCTCCCGACGGTGCCCGCGATCGGGTGCCGGGCCTCGACGGCGCTCAGCGCACCGGCCGCGTAGACACGGATATTGATCACGCCGACCTCACGATCGGTGGCGTGGCGGACCAGGCCGTCGAAGTCCTGGCCGCCGCCGGTGGCACCCGGATAGACGGCGCTGGCGTCGATTGCATTGAAATACGCCTGGACCGTCTCGAACGGTCCCGCCTCGAGCGTGCGGCGCAGCGCGGCGGTGTCGCCGAGGCCGGTGAAGCCGATGTGCCCGGCGAGACCATCGTCCACCGCCCGGCGCATCGCCGCCGCGACGTCGCCGAGGACGAGCGTGGTGTCGACCGGATCGCGCAGCGGATTGTGGAGCTGGAAGAGATCCACTCGCTCCCGACCCAGCCGGCGGCAGCTGTCCTCCAGGGAGCGCCGGATGGACGGTCCCGCGTTGGTGAGTTGATCCGGTGGCAGCCGCACCTTGGTGCCGACCAGCGCCGATCGACCGGAGTCGACGGCGGCCAGGGCGCGGCCCAGGTTCTCCTCGGACCGGCCGTCGCCGTACGAGGGCGCGGTGTCGAAGTACCGGACCCCGGCCTCGAGGGCACGACCGACCGCCCGGACCTGCTCGTCCGCGTCCCCTCGCACCATCAAGCCGCCGACGGCGCCGCATCCGAAACCAAGCCGGGGCACGGTCAGCCCGGTCCTCCCCAGCCGACGCTCCTCCACGGCGGGTGAGCATAGCATCGGCTGCCCGGCTCAGACCGCCCCACGCGCCGGCACCGTTCCGTCCACGGTGCGGGAGCGAAGTACGGCGACCAGCATGGCGAGGGCACCGGCGCCACCGGCGAGCACGAACACCGGCGCCGCTCCGGCACTCTGCGCGACGGCGCCGCCGATCGCTGCACCCGCCGAGGTCCCGATCGAGGCCGCGGTCAGGAGCCACGCGAACGCCTCGGTCAGGGTGCCGGCTGGTGCGAGCTTGTCGGCCATGGTGTAGATGCTGGCGTAGGTCGGCGCGATGGCCGCGCCGGCGAGCAGCAGCACGACGCCGGCCGCGAGGAGGTTGCCGGTGACGGCGGCCAGTGCCGCATGCCCGAGGGTGAGCCCGGCCAGCAGCAGGAGCAGGCCACGGGTGCGCCTCGCCCCGCCTCCGAGTCGGGTGGCGGCGATCCCACCGAGGAGCGAGCCCACGCCCCAGAGGCCGAAGAGCGGCGCGGCTGCGCCCGGGTTGCCGAGGGCGGTGGCGGCGGCGGTGACGCCGACGTCGACGGCGCCGAAGACCGCGCCGACTCCGACCAGGATCAGGACCAGCGTCTGCATCCCCGGCGAGCGCAACGCCCCGCCACGCCGTCGTGGCAGGCCCGGCCGTGGCCGCCAGTGCCGGGACACGGGCTGGGCGGCGAACGCCGCGGTCGCGGTCAGCAGGACGAGACCGGAGGCGACGAGCGCAGCGCTGGTCGACCAGGCAGCCGCCAGGCCGAGTGCGAGCGGCGGTCCGAAGATGAACGTCAGCTCGAGGGCGGTCGACTCCAGCGCGTAGGCCGCCGGCAGCGCTTCGGGGTCGGCGACGATGTCGGGCAGCAGCGTCCGCACGCAGGCAGCGAGTGGGGGCGTCGCCAGGCCGATGCCCGCCGCCAGCAGGATCAGCACGGCCGGGGGGGTGGTCGCGGGCACGAACGCGACGACTGCGAGCAACACCGCTGACACGAACGCGGTCGCCAGCAGAACGATCGTCTGGCCGCAGCGGTCGACCAGCCGCCCGACCGACGGTGCGGCGATGCCGCGCACGATCGCATAGGCGCCGGTGACCAGGCCGGCGACGGCAAACGAGCCGGAGAGCCGCTGCGCGTGAACGAGGAGCCCGAGGCCGAGCATCGCGAGTGGCAGCCGGGCGCCGATGGAGCTCGCGAGCAGCACCAGCGACGCTGGGGTCGCCAGACTCGCGAGGTTCCGGCGGTCAGCTGCTACCGAGGAGCGCTTTCTGAGGGTGATCATCGCGGGTCCAACGCTATGCACGATGCGGCCCAGTGGTAAGGTCCAATATCGTGGCGATTCAGTGGGCCGGTTTGAGCCCGGAGCTCTTGCTCCGACTCGACCGCCGGCAGCAGGAGCCGCTTGGGGCGCAGCTTCAGCGCGAACTGCGGGACGCCATCCGCTCGGGTCGCCTGAGCGCCGGTGAACGGCTGCCCTCGTCCCGGATCCTGGCCGGCGAGCTGGGCGTCTCCCGAGGCCTCGTTCTGGAGTGCTACGAGCAGCTCACCGCCGAGGGATACCTGAGCGCGCGGTCCGGCTCCGCCACCCGTGTCGCGCCGGGCAGCACGGCCGTCCCTCTCCCGACCGCACCAGTCGTCCTGCCCTCGCCGCTCGCGGTCGACTTCCGGCCCGGGCTTCCCGACCTGGCCAGCTTTCCGGTGCACGACTGGGTGTGGGCGATGGGCAAGGCCGCGCGCGAGGCGCCGGCATCCGCGATGGGGTACACCGACCCGCGCGGCAGCCAGACGCTCCGGGCGGTGCTGGCCGCCTACCTGCGGCGCGTTCGCGGAGGCTCGGCCAGCCCGGAGCGGATCGTGATCAGCGCCGGCTTCGCGCAGGGCCTCGACCTGGTCCTCCGCGCCGCGGCCCGCCATGGCATGCGTCGCGTTGCGGTCGAGGATCCGGGCGACCGCGACAGCGACGCGATCGCCCAGCGGGCCGGCCTGGAGGCGGTTCCGGTGCCGGTCGACGCCCGTGGCGTCGATGTCAAGGCGCTCGCCGCGAGCCGTGCTCAGGTGGTCGTCCTGACTCCTGCCCACCAGACACCTACGGGGGTGGTCCTGGCCCCCGAAAGGCGGCGGGCCCTCGTTGCCTGGGCGGCCGAAGCCAACGCGCTGATCGTCGAGGACGAGTACGACAACGAGTTCCGCTACGACCGTCAGCCGGTGGGCTCGATGGAGGGCCTGGCTCCGGACCGGGTGGTGACGGCCGGCTCCGTCAGCAAGTCCCTGGCGCCCACCATGCGACTGGGCTGGGTCGTCTGCCCGCGGTGGCTGGCCGAGGCGGTGGCCGAGGAGAAGCTGCTCGCGGACCGCGGGTCGCCCGGGCTCGACCAGCTGGCGCTGGCCCTGCTGATCGAATCCGGGCGCTACGACCGGCATCTGCGGCACATGCGGGGCGTCTATGCCGGCCGCCGCCAGGCGCTGGTGGACGCCCTCGCGGAGCACGCACCTGACCTCGAGATGAGCGGTCTCGCGGCCGGGTTCCACGTCGTCGCCCACCTGCCGGGTTCGATCGGCGAGCCGACCCTCGTCAACGCCGCCCGGGAGCGCGCGATCGGTCTCTACGGAATGAGCCGGTACCGAGCCGGCGGAGGCACCGCTCCACCCGAGATCGTGATCGGGTTCGGGAACGTGAG
>JBAPVZ010000042.1:0-2601 GCA_049283435.1 Candidatus Dormiibacterota bacterium | reverse complement strand
GCCTCCGCCGACGACTGCGGTGACAGATCGGGCTGCAGACCGGCGAGACGGAAGATCTCGCCCGCGAATTCGTACCACGAGCATTCGCCCTGGCAGGTGGCGTGGTAGGTGCCGAATGCTTCGTGGTCGGCCAGGGCCGAGAGCTGTCGCGCGAGGTCGAAGGTCGGCGTCGGCGTCATCACCTGATCGTCGACGACGCGAATCGGCTTGCCGTTCGCCGCCAACCGGAGCATCGTCTCGACGAAGTTTCCGCCCTTTCCCGAGGCACCGGCGACGCCGTAGAGGCCGCACGACCGAACGATGTAGTGCCGCGGGCAGGCCAGGCGCACCAGGGTCTCGCCGGCGACCTTGCTGGCCGCGTAGACGTCGGCCGGCTCCAGGGGGTCGTCCTCGCGGTGCGGCCGGCCGGGCGACCTCGTGAAGACGTAATCCGTGCTGATGAACATGCAGCGCGCTCCGATCTCCGCGCACGCCAGCGCAACGTTGCGAGCGCCGAGCGCGTTCACGTCGAAGGCCGGCGCCGGGGTGCTCTCGATCAGATCGACCTTGTGAAACGCAGCCGTGTTGATGACCAGCTCGGGTGCGTGAACGCGCAACCCGGCGCGGACCGAATCCGGGTCGGTGACGTCCAGCTCGTCGTGGGTGACGCCGACCAGCTCGTCGTTGGGGTGCGCCTCGGGCCACACCTGTCGCAGGTCGTGGGCGAGCTGCCCGCCTCCGCCAATGACCAGGACCCGGCCCCTCACGCGGTTGTCTGGCTCGGCATGTCGAACACGCCGCCGGTCACCTTGATGATCTCCTGCGCCTGTTCGAGCAGGCGCATCCAGGTGATGTTGTAGTAACGCGGGTTGTCGAAGTCGTCGTACCCGAGCTTTCGGATCCCCTCGACCATGCTGCGCACCGACTCCTCGACGCTGACGCTCGGCCGGAATCCGACCTCCCGCTCGAGCCGTTGGCCGGTAACCCGGTAGGAGCGGACGCCGCGGTAGGCGAAGTCGGCCCGGATGTCGGTGTCGACGCCGATCGAGCCTAGTTCCTCCCTGACGCGCAGGGCGAGCTCCGAGATGCGGAAGTTGCGATTGACGAGGTTGAACACCTGACCGTTGATGTTCGAGGTGGGCGCGCGCAGGAGTGCGATGTAGGCGCGGGCCGCGTCGCGAACCTCGGCCAGCGGACGCCACATCTCGCCGCCGTAGTGGATCGTGACGCGGCCCTTCGTCAGCGCGTCTTTGACGAACGTGTTGACGACCAGGTCGTAGCGCATTCGTGGCGAGAAGCCGAACAATGTGCCCATGCGCAGTGCGGTCACGCAGAAGGAGTCGGAGGCCATCGGCAGCAGCCCGCGCTCGGCGGCCATCTTGGAACCTCCGTAGGCGCTCGGAGGATCGACGTCGGCGTTCTCGTCGAGCAGGACGTCGCGCTCCTCGTCACCGACCCCGCGGTCGTAGACGGAGCAGGACGAGGCGAGGATGTAGCGCCCGACCCCGTGCTGCCGGCAGAGCTCCGCGAGCCCGACCGTCGCGGTCACGTTCATCTCGTAGTTCGCGCGGGGGTTGTACTCGGCCGTCGGGTCGTTCGACAGCCCGCCGACGTTGACCACCGCGTCAACGCCGTCCAGCAACTCTGGTCCTGCCGTTCGCATGTCGCCGACGATGACCTGGACGCGGTCTCGAATCTCGGTGAGGCCGTGGTCCCCGAAGAAGAGCCGGTCCAGAATCTTGACGGCATAGCCCCGTTCGACGAGCTCCGCGGCGAGGACCGAGCCGAGGTAGCCACCGCCACCGACGACGAGGACAGACATCAGCGGAGCTCCAGTGGATAGTTGAAGGCGGGATGCGTGCGGTACTCGGCGAGACTGGGTGCCTGCGAATCCTTCTTGGACAGTTGCGGGACGACATCCTGCGGCCACTCGACCGCGACCTCCGAGTCGTTCCAGGCGATGCTGCCTTCTGCGGCGGGGGTGTAGTAGCCGGTGCATTTGTACTGCACGTCGGCGCTGGCGGAGAGCGTCAGGAATCCGTGGGCGAAGCCCGGCGGGCAGTAGAGCTGGCGCATGTTCTCCTCGGTCAGCTCCTCTGCGATCCACTCCCCGAACGTCGGCGAGCCGACGCGCAGATCGATCGCGACGTCGACGATCGCGCCAATCGTGCAGCGGACGAGCTTCCCCATCGGGGCGGTCATGTCCTGGTAGTGCATGCCGCGCAGCACGCCCTTCGAGGAGCGGGAGTGGTTGTCCTGGACGAACTCCGCCGTCAAGCCATGCTCGACGAAGCGTTCGCGGTGGTAGTTCTCGATGAAGAACCCGCGCTCGTCGCGAAAAAAGTCGGTGTCGACCAGAAGGACGCCCTCCAGCCGAGACCGGGTCACGGTGATGTCCAAGGTGGACCCTCCTGTCGGTTCTGTGGTGCGGTGCCGAGTGCTCGATCCGCCGCCAGGCGAGCGGGCCGCCCCCATGATAGAGCCCCACACGGCCGGGCCCCGCCGGGGTCGATCAAGCGTGTGTGCGTCGCCGGACCGTCCGCATCGCTTTCCGTGCCGCCCGGCGCAGGAAAGGGATGGTGCCTTCCTGCCGGCGATACCACCGCATCTTGCCGAGGATCC
>JBAPVZ010000041.1:0-6787 GCA_049283435.1 Candidatus Dormiibacterota bacterium | reverse complement strand
ACACCCCAGCTCGCGGCGCTGAACGCGAGCCCGCAGACGAACGACACCGGCACCGCCCAGCTCGGCGCCGGCGACCCCACGTTCGTGGACGCTTCGGGCCTGACCGACCGCTACCAGATCCATCAGTTCACGGTCCCGCAGGGGACCGACTACCTGACCGCGGACATCGGCTGGAATGCGCAGAAGGAGGCCGGCACCGGTGTGCTCGTCTCGCTGTTCGACCCCGCCGGTCGGTTTGCGAACTATTCGCCGCTCAGCACCGACAACACCGGACGCGGCCACAGTGAGGTCCGGCAGCCGATGGCCGGGACCTGGACCGCGCTCATCTCGACGGTGACGAACGCGACCGAGTACACGGGAGCCGTCACCTACGCGTTCCAGACCGAGCAGTACGGCACCGCGGGAACCGTGACGCCCCAGCAGAAGACGCTCGCGCCCGGGCAGACCGGGACGTTCACGGTCGGGGTGTCACCGCAGCCGCAGGCCGGCGACTTCGCGGCCAGCCTGCGACTCCGTACCGGCGCGAGCGACGACGGCAGCGTGCCGGTGCTCGTCCGGTCCCTGGTCCCGACGACGGCCGCCGGCGGTGCCTTCTCGGGCACGCTGATCGGCGGCGCGAGCGCGGGGCAGAACGTCACCTATCAGTTCGACGTCCCGGCCGGCATGCCGAGCGTCAACCTCTCGATGTCGGTCGCCAGCCTGAAATTCCCGTTCTATGCGTTCCTGGTCGACCCCAACGGTGAGGCGCTGGACATCCAGTCGACGACGACGTCGCAGGGCACGCAGACGAACCGTCTGCAGTTCTTCCACAGCACGCCCCAGGCCGGGCGCTGGTCACTGATCATCTTCCTGCCCGGGCCGATGGCGGGCGGCCAGCTGACGACGACCTACCACGGCGCGATCGACTACGCGGCGCCCCAGGTGACGGCGCAGGCGCTGCCGCAGAAACCGGCCACCGTGCTGCGCCGCGGCAAGGCGACGACGGCGACGCTCGCGATCACGAACCGCGGCAACAGCGCGAAGGACTACTTCGCCGATCCCCGCCTGCCGGTCCGGGCGCCCGTCCCGCTGCTCGGCTCCGACACCAACGGCACCGCGCTGCCGATCACGGGCAACGTCGTGCCGAACTGGCTCGTGCCGTCGCTCACCGACCAGCTGATCGTCGCGGCGCAGGGCTCGACGCCGCTGGTCATGACGGTGCAGTCGAACAACGGCGATCCCAACGTCCTGGCGACGTCGCTGCCGGGCAACTTCGCGGTCGCCCAGGTCAGTGATCCGGAGCTCGCGCCGGGCTTCTGGGACGCGATCCCGATGATTCAGGGCCCGTTCAGCGCGCCGGCCACCGGAACCGTCAACCTGGGCGCGGTCGCCGACACCTATCCGTTCGACCCGACCGTCGTCCCCAGCTCGGGTGACGTCTACCAGCAGGCGGTCGACCCCTCGGCGTCGTACACGCCGGTGACGATCCAGCCCGGGCAGTCGGGGACGATCACGCTCTCGATCACGCCGACGGCCCCCAAGGGCACCGTGGTCAAGGGCTTCGTCGAGGTCGAGACGTTCGACCTGCAGACGGCGAGCGGCGACGAGGTGCAGCAGATCCCCTACACGTACACGGTGGGCTGACGCCCACCGGATCACCGCGATCAGATCGGCCGCCGCCCGGCTCGGGCGGCGGCCGACCCACGTTGTGGGGGCGGCGCTCAGAGGTGCGCATCAGGCCCACGGCCGGTCGCGCCGTTCCCGCCTATCCCGCCTCGGCGAGCGCCTCCGCGAACTGACTCTGGTAGAGGTCGAAGTAGAACCCCCTCCGGTCCAGCAGCTCGTCGTGCGAACCCTGCTCGACGATGTGGCCGTGGTCCATGACGACGATCGTGTCCGCGTTCCGGATCGTCGAAAGGCGATGGGCGATGACGAAGCTGGTGCGGCCCTCCCGCAGGCGCGCCATCGCCTCCTGGATCAGCACCTCGGTGCGGGTGTCGACGTTGCTCGTCGCCTCGTCGAGGATGAGGACGGTCGGGTCGGCGAGAAAGGCGCGCGCGATCGTCATCAGCTGACGCTGTCCCGAGGACAGGTTCGACGCGTCGTCGTCGAGCACGGTGTCGTAGCCGTCCGGCAGCGTGCGCACGAAGTGGTCGACGTGCGCCGCCTTCGCGGCATCGACGACCTCCTCGTCGGTCGCCCCATCGCGCCCGTAGGCGATGTTGTCGCGGATCGTCCCCGCGAACAGCCACGTGTCCTGCAGCACCATCCCGAAGCGGCGCCGCAGGTCGTCTCGCGTCGCCAGCGCGCTGTCCACGCCGTCGACGAAGATGCGCCCGCCGTTGATCTCGTAGAACCGCATCAGCAGGTTCACGACGGTCGTCTTGCCGGCGCCGGTGGGACCGACGATCGCGACCGTCTGGCCCGGGCTCGCATGCAGGCTGAAGTCGGCGATGAGCGGTTCCTCGGGCTGGTAGCGGAACTCGACCCGCTGCAGCTCGACCTCGCCGCGGGGCGCCGGGAGGGTCGCCGCCGGGGCGGGATCGGCCGTCTCCTCGCCGGCCTCCAGGAACTCGAACACGCGCTCGGCCGACGCCAGCCCCGACTGCAGCAGGTTCATCTGCGCCGCGACCTGCGTGATCGGCATCGTGAACTGCCGGGAATACTGGATGAACGCCTGCACGTCGCCGAGCGACATCGAGCCGGTCGCGACGCGGAAGCCGCCGATCGCGGCGATCGCGACGTAGTTGACGTTCGACAGCACCTGCATCGCCGGCTGGATGATGCCGGACAGGAACTGCGCCCTGGCCGCCGACCGGTAGACGCCGTCGTTCCGCTGGGCGAACTCCTCGATCGCGGCGTCCCGGCGGCCGAAGACCTGCACGAGCGCGTGGCCCGTGTGCATCTCCTCGACGTGCCCGTTCAAGGCGCCGGTGCCCTTCCATTGCGTCGCGAACTGCTTCTGCGACTGGCGGGCGATGAGAAACGTGATGAGCCCGGCGAGCGGGACCGTGATCAGCGAGATCACGGCGAGCAGCGGGTTGATCCACACCATCATCACGAGCACGCCGACGATCGTCAGCAGCGAGTTGAGCAGCTGGCTCATGCCCTGCTGGAGCGTTGTCGTGATGTTGTCGATGTCGTTCGTCAGCCGGCTCAAGATGTCGCCGTGCGGGTGGCTGTCGAAGTAGGCGAGCGGCAGCCGGGCGAGCTTTTCCTCGACGTCGCGCCGCATGCGGTAGACGGTGCGCTGCGCGACGCCCGCCATCAGATAGCTCTGGAACCACTGGAACATGGCGCCGCCGAGATAGACGAGTGCGGCGAGGCCGAGGTCCCGGCCGAGCATCGTGAAGTCGATGCCGTGCCCGGGCTGCACGTTCGCCCCCTGGACCACGTTCGCGATCGCACCCTGGCCGTGCGCGTGCAGGTAGGCGATCGCCTGCGCCTTCGTCAGACCGGCCGGCAGCGCCTTGCCGAGCACGCCGTCGAAGATCACGTTCGTCGCCTGACCGAGGATCTTCGGCCCGGTCACGGTGAGCGCGACCGCGGCGGCCGTGAGCGCCACCGAGACGAGGATCGCGAATCCCTCCGGCTGGAGCCTCCCGATCAGCTTGCGGGCAGTGCCGCGGGCGTCCTTCGACCGCTGCGGAGGCGCACCCATGCCGAAACCGCCACCAAAGCCGCCACCCCGCGGCCCGCGTGCCGCGCCGCCCGCGCCGCCTCGTTGCATGCTCATGCGACCGCTCCTTCGCCGAGTTGGGAGGCCACGATCTCGTGGTACGGTTCGCAGCTCTCGAGCAGCTCCTCGTGCCGTCCGATGCCGACGATGCGACCCTCGTCGAGCACGATGATCTGATCGGCCTGCAGGATCGTGCTCACGCGCTGCGCGACGATGAGCACGGTCGCGTGCGCGGTGTCGGCCCGCAACGCCGCGCGGAGCCGGGCGTCGGTCGCCGCGTCGAGCGCCGAGAAGCAGTCGTCGAAGAGGTAGACCGACGGGAGCTTGACGAGCGCCCGGGCGATCGACATGCGCTGCCGCTGCCCACCCGACAGGTTCGTCCCGCCCTGGTCGACGGGCGCCTCCAACTGCCCGGGCATCGCCCGGACGAAGTCGCTCGCCTGGGCGACGTCGAGCGCATGCCAGAGCTGCGCCTCGGTCGCGTCGGGCCGGCCGAAGCGAAGGTTGTCGGCGATCGTCCCGCTGAACAGGTAGGCACGCTGCGGGACGAGGCCGATACGACCCCGCAGCCGCTCGAGCGCCTGGTTCCGCACGTCGACCCCGTCGAGCAGCACGGCGCCCTCGGTCGCGTCGAAGAAGCGCGGGATCAGATTGAGCAGCGTCGTCTTGCCCGACCCCGTGCTGCCGATGATCGCCGAGGTGCGGCCGGGATGCAGCGTGAACGTGAGGTCGCGCAGCACCGGCTCCTCACTGCCCGGGTAGCCGTAGGTGAGGTGGCGGAACTCGACGGTCGCGTCGGGTAGCGCCGGTTCGACCGGCTCCGGCGGATCGGCGATCGTCGGCTCGGTCGTGACGACCTCCCTGATGCGCCCGCCGCTCGCGAACGCACGAGGCACCAGGATCACCATCATGACGGCCATCATCACCGACATCAGGATCTGCAGGATGTAGGAGAGGTACGCGCTCAGATTGCCGACCGGCATCGTGCCGCTGTCGATGAGATGACCGCCGAACCAGACGACGGCGACGCTGGAGAGGTTCATCACCGCCATCAGCGAGGGGATCGCGAGCGCGAACAGGCGGTTGACGCCGAGACCGGTCTGCATGAGGTCGGCGTTCGCCGCCTCGAAGCGACGCCGCTCGAAGTCGGTGCGCAGGAACGCGCGGATCACCCGGATGCCCGTGATCTGCTCCCGGACGACCTGGTTGATGCGATCGATCTTGCCCTGCATGGAGCGAAAGAGGGGGGTCGCCCGGATCAGCATCAGACCGACGATCACGCCCATCACCGGCACCACGACGAGCAGCAGCGCCGAGAGCTGGACGTCCTCGTTGATCGCGAGGATGACGCCGCCGACGCCCATGATCGGCGCCATCACCATCATCGTGAGCGCCATCTGCAGGAAGATCTGGATCTGCTGGACGTCGTTCGTGTTGCGCGTGATCAGCGACGCCGTCCCGAAGCGGTTCATCTCCTGCATCGAGAAGCTCTGAACCCGCGAGAACACGTCGGCACGGAGCTCCCTGCCGATGCCCTGCGCCGTCCAGGACGCGACGTACACGCCGCAGATCGCGACGACGCCGACGCCGCACGCGAGCGCGAGCATGATCGCGCCGATCCGCCAGATGTAGCCGACGTCGCCCTTGACGACGCCGTTGTTGATGATGTCGGCGTTCAGGTTCGGCAGATACAGGTTCGCGATCGACTGCACGAGCAGCAGCGCGACGATCACGGTGAGCGGCAGCCAGTGCGGCCGCAGGTAGGCACGGGCGAACCAGGTCAGCACGGAGGCTCACCTCCCGAGTGCGGGGCGCCCGAGGCGTCGAGCGCCGGCTCCACCGCGGAGAGCAGGAGCTCGAGGCCACGTGCGATCGTCCGCAGCTGCTGGCCCGAGAGCGGCGAGAGGAGCTGCCGGTACACCTCTCCGTGGTCCGCCCGGATCGCGCTCATCTGCTGCCTGCCCTGGTCGGTGACGCGCACGCGCACGAGCCGCTTGTCGTGCTCGTCCGGCTCCCGGCTCAGGATGCCGCCGGCGGCGAGACTCGCGACGACGACCGAGACGCGACTCTTGGGGGCGAGGACCTGGCGAGCGAGCTCGTTGACCGTGATGCCCGGCTGGCGCATGACGGTCCCGATGACCGCCCGCAGCAGCATCATCTCGTTCGTCGTCATGCCGCTCTGCGTGTGGGCATGGAAGCCGATACGGCGGAACGCGAGCCGCGTCGAGTCGATCAGCTGCATGACTTCGACCACCGGGTCCTGCGCGGTCGCCGCTGCCTCGGCCGGCCCCGGAGCGGTCGTTCCGTTTCGAACGTTCACAGGAGAACTATATCGAGCGCGCGCCGGCGCCGTCAAGGGGGACATCCGGGTTGCCGCTGCACCGACCCTGCCGGCAGCTCCGGCGGTCCGCTTACCGGCCCGAGTGAGCGCTGATCGGCGGCGCCCGGCGCGTGTGCGATCAGGCTCCGACCGGCGACGCGTAGCCCGCGAGCGCGCCGGTGCTGCCCTTGGTGTCGGCGCGGGTCTCCGCCGTGCCCGACTCGACGACGCTGAACCCGGTTTCGTCGCCGTCCCCGTTGACGACGTTCGGCGCGTTCGTGAAGAGCCCGTGTCCGGTCACGACCGCGACGTGAGCGGCCCAGGTGGCGGCGCCGTTGACGCCGTAGACCGCGACATCGCCCGGCTGCGGCTGGTAGCCGCCGCCGACCGCGTGCCAGGTGCCGTTCTGCAGCGCCCACTGATAGAAGCTGATCGCGCCGCCGTTGAGCTGTCCGGGCCCGTAGCCGTAGCTGAACGCGACCCCCGCCTGCCGCCAGGTCCAGGCGGCGAAGTCGGCGCACCACTCCTCGGCGCTGGTGCCGTTGCCGCAATCCTGCCCCGCGCCCCAGTACGCGCTGAACCGGTTGCAGAACGTGTTTTGGGGCGTCGTCCGGTACCCGAGCTGACTGTCAGCCGCCTTCACGATCGCCTGCCGAAGGGGCGTCGTCGAGGTGGGCGCCGTCGCGTTCGCAAGCGCTCGCTGCGCGGCGATCCCCGCGATCAAGAGCACGAGTACCGTCGCCACGACGGCGAGCAGGCGACCACGACGCACCCGCCGCTCGCGGCGCGGCGGGGGCGCGGCCGCCGGT
>JBAPVZ010000040.1:0-1867 GCA_049283435.1 Candidatus Dormiibacterota bacterium | reverse complement strand
CCTGTGTCCTGGTCGTCAGGCGCCTCGGTCCTCGGTGCCGTCCTCGTGTTTCCGATCCGGGGCCTCCGATGAACTTGTCTGAGCTCTCCGTCGGCGAGCTGCGTTTCGAGGGCCTGGTCGAACCGCTCGGCCTCGGCGTGCCGGCGCCGCGGCTCTCCTGGATCACGACCGCCGAACGTCCCGGCTGGCACCAGGCGGCCTACCGGGTCGAGGTCGACCGCGCGGGCGGAAGCCAGGAGACCGGCTGGGTCCGATCGGACGAGTCGGTGCTCGTCGCCTGGCCCTTCGCCACGCTCCGCTCCAGGGACCGAGCGCGCGTCCGCGTGCAGGTGCGCGGTGTGGACGGGATCGAGTCGGCCTGGAGCGAGGGGACAGCGGTCGAGATCGGCCTGCTGGAGCCGGACCAGTGGCAGGCGGCGATGATCACGCCGGAGGGAGAGGAGGACGCGACCGCCCCCCAACCCGCCCCGCTGCTCCGGCATGGCTTCGAGCTGCAGGGAGCTCCCGCCGGCGCGCGTCTCTATGTGAGCGCGTACGGGCTCTACGAGATCGAACTGAACGGGCAGCGGGTCGGCGACCACGTGCTCACACCCGGCTGGACGAGCTACCATCACCGGCTGCGCTACGCGACGTACGACGTCACCGGGCTGCTGCAGCCGGGAGCGAACGCCGCCGGCGCCCTGCTCGCGGATGGCTGGTACCGCGGCAACCTCGGCTTTTCGGGAGGCATCCGCAACCTCTACGGAGACCGCCTGGGCCTGCTGTTCCAGCTCGAGGTCACCTACGCCGACGGCACGACGCAGCTGGTGTGCAGCGACGGCACCTGGCGCGCTTCGGAAGGGCCGATCCGGCTCGCCGACCTGTACGACGGCGAGACCTATGACGCCCGCCGGGAGCAGGACGGCTGGTCGTCGCCGGGGTTCGACGACGCCGGGTGGCACGGCGTGCGCCCGCTCGCGTTCGACCCGGCGACGCTCGTCGCGCCGACTGCGCCCCCGATGCGTCGCGTCGAGCTCGTCGCCCCGCAGACGATCACGAGGTCGCCGAGCGGCCGCACGATCGTCGACTTCGGGCAGAACCTCGTCGGGCGCCTGCGCATCACCGTGCGGGGAGATGGCGGCGAGGAGGTGACCCTTCGCCACGCTGAGGTCCTGGAGGACGGCGAGCTCTGCACGCGCATCCTGCGCAAGGCGAAGGCGACCGACCGCTACGTTCTGAGGGGAGGCGGCGCGGAGACCTGGGAGCCTCGATTCACCTTCCACGGCTTCCGTTATGCGGAGATCACGGGCTGGCCGGCCGACCTGCAGGCGAGCGACGTGCAGGCGGTCGTCTGCCATTCCGATCTCGAGCGTCGCGGCTGGTTCACCTGCTCCGAGGCGCTGCTCGAACGGCTGCACGACAACGTCGTCTGGAGCGTGCGCGGCAACACGCTCGACGTGCCGACCGACTGCCCGCAGCGCGACGAGCGGCTCGGATGGACGGGCGACATCCAGGTCTTCGCGCCGGCCGCGACGTTTCTCTCCGACGTCGGCGGCTTCCTCGTCTCCTGGCTGGCCGACCTGGCGGTCGAGCAGGAGGAGTTGCAGGGGGTGGTGCCGGTCGTCGTGCCCAACGTCATGGGAGATTCGGTGCCCGCAGCGGCGGCGTGGGGGGATGCGGCCGTCGTCGTCCCCTGGGTCCTGTACGAACGAACCGGGGACCGCGGGGTCCTGGAAAGCCAGTTCGACAGCATGTGCGCCTGGGTCGACGTGGTCGCCGAGCGGGCCGGCGACCGGCATCTGTGGGAGCACGGGTTCCAGTTCGGCGACTGGCTGGACCCGACGGCGCCGCCCGACCGGTCCGCCGCCGCGCGGACCGACCCCTATCT
>JBAPVZ010000039.1:0-4504 GCA_049283435.1 Candidatus Dormiibacterota bacterium | reverse complement strand
CCTCCGCCGCTCCAAGGTCCAGGTCCATCGCGCTCAGCGACCCCGGAAGCGGGGACGGCGCTTGCCGGTGAACCCCGCGTAGAACTCGCGGAAATCGCCCGCGGTCATCAGCAGCGTCTGCGTCCAGGCCTCCATCTCGACCGCCGACGACAGGTCCATGCTCGCCGCGCGGTTCAGCATCTCCTTCGTCATCGCGAGTCCCCAGGGCGCCCGCTCCAGCAGCTGGCCGACGACGCCCGCGACGGTCTCGTCGAGCGCCTGGTCCGGCACCACCCGGGTCGCGAGCCCGGCCGCGAGTGCCTGCCCGGCGTCGATGCGGTCGCCGAGCAGCAGCAGCTCGCTCGCCCGGCCGAAGCCGACGATCCGCGGCAGGAGCCAGCCGATGCCCATGTCGCCGCCCGAGATGCCGACCTTCGTGAACAGGAACTCGAAGGTCGCCGACTCGGCGAGAATGCGTATATCGGCGGCCGCCGCGAGCACCGCACCGGCCCCCGCGGCGATGCCGTTGACGGCGGCGACGACCGGCTGCGGGAGCTCCCGCAGGTTGCGCACGCAGGCGCCGGTCATGCGCGCGAATTCGTAGACGTCGCGCGTCTCCTGCCCGACCAGCCGCCCGATGATCTCGTCGACGTCGCCGCCCGAGCAGAACCCGCGGCCGCGGCCGCGCAGCACGAGCACACGCACCTCATCCCGGCGGTCTCGAAGCTCGGCGGTGAGGTCGCGCAGCTCGGCGTAGATCTCGAAGGTGATCGAGTTGAGACGCTCGGGCCGGGAGAACGTGACGGTCGCAACGCCGTCGCGCTCTGCATAGTCGAAGTGACGCCAGGCGGTCACGATCCGCCGGCGCCGCGGACCGCGACGCACTCGATCTCGACCAGCGCGTCCTCAGCGAACAGCTCCGCGATGCCGAACAGGCTCGTCGCCGGGTAGTGGCGCCCGAACACCGCGCGGTACGCGTCGCCGATCGGACGCAGCCCGCGCCGGTAGGCGGCGACGTCGGTCACGTAGTAGGTCAGCTTGATCGCGTCCTGCGGCCGGCACCCGGCGGCGGCGAGTGCGACGCCGACGTTGCCGATCGCCCGCGCGAATTGGGCGACCAGATCCGCCGGCTCGACGATGCGTCCCGACCGATCGCAGCCGATCTGCCCGCCGGTGACGACCAGATCGCCGGCCGCGGCGGCGTGCGAGAACCCGATCGGCGGCCCGAGCTCGGGTGGATTGAACAGTTCCATCAGCTACCTCGCAGAGCGCCGTCCAGGGCGATCGCCTGACCGTTGACCGCGGCCGCCACGTCCCGCGCGAGATAGAGGCAGGCGGCGGCGACCTCCTCCGGCTGGACGAGGCGTCCCTGCGGCGTCTGCAGCGGCGCCCGCGCCGCCTCCTCGCTGCGCCCCGTCCGCTCCATGATCGCGGCGACGGTGCGCTCGGTCAACGAGCCGGCGACGAAATGCGGGCAGACGCAGTTGAAGGTGACGCCGCTCGCCGCGTACTCGACGGCGAGCGAGCGGGTCAGACCGAGCAGCGCGTGCTTGGAGGCCGCATAGGCGGCGACGCGGGCCTGACCGGCCAGCGCCGCCGTCGACGCGATCTGGATGACGCGGCCCCACCCGCGTGCCAGCATGCCCGGCAGCGCTGCCCGGGTGAGCCGGAACGGACCCCCGGCGTTCACCGCGAGCGCGCGCTCCCAGGTCGCGTCGTCGAGTCGCAGGAACGGCTCCGAGGTGGCGATGCCGGCGTTGTTGACGAGCACGTCCAGGCCGCCCCAGGCCCGCTCCACCTCGGCCACCGCAGCCGCGCAGGCGTCGCCGTCCGCCACGTCGAGCAGAACGGTCCGGCAGCGCTCCTCTCCCGAGCCGGCCCGCGAGCCGGCCCCCGACCTCGCCTCCAGCTCGCGGGCGAGCGTCGTGAGTCGATCCCGATCTCGCCCGCCGAGCGCGACGCGGGCGCCACCATCGGCGAAGGCGGACGCGATCGCGCGGCCGAGGCCGCCGCTCGCGCCGGTCACGAGCACCCGTCGGCCGCCGAGAACAGCAACACTCGACATAGCAGTCGGGTGAACAGTAGCATGTCGTCGACGCCGTCGGGAATGTCGAGGAGGCAGCGGATGGACTTCGGGGTCTTTCTTCCGGTCTCGGGCAACGCCTCCAACCCAGGCGGGCTGACCCTCGCCGCACAGCGGGCGGAGGCGCTCGGGTACACCGCCGTCTGGGCCGCCGATCGCCTCGTCATCCCCTGGCAGATCGAGACGCCGTACGCCTACAACTGGTCGGGCCAGTTCTTCGTGCCGCCGGAGAAGCCGTTCCTCGAGCCGCTCACCGCGCTCGCCTTCCTGGCCGGCGTCACCGAGAAGATCCGTCTCGGCATCAGCGTGCTGGTCATGCCCTACCGCAATCCCGTGCACTGGGCGAAGGTCGCGGCGACGATCGACTGGCTGTCCCGGGGACGCTTCGTCCTCGGCGTCGGGATCGGCTGGATGCGCGAGGAGTTCGCCGCCGTCGACGCCGACTTCGAGCGCCGCGGCGCGATCGGCGACGAGCAGCTCCGCCTCGTGCGAGCGCTGCTGAGCGAGCGGCACGTCACGTTCAAGGGCGACTTCTACCACCTGGACGACATTGCGTTCGAGCCGAAGGGCAACGATCCGGCGCGGCCGATCCCGATCTGGGCGGGTGGCGAGGGACGCCCGGCGCAGCGCCGCGCCGGTCGCTTCGCCGACGCCTGGTTCCCCTACTTTCCCCGTATCACGCCGGGGGAGCTGCGCCGGCGCCACGAGCACGTGCGCGCCGTCGCGGCGCGAGCCGGTCGCGAGCCGGACGCGGTCTCGCTCAACTGCTGCCTCTCGATCGACCTGACGACGGACGCCCAGCCCCAGGACCCCGAGGTGCTCCGGGGCTCGAGCGAGCAGATCGCCGAGCGGCTGCACGCGTTCCGCGAGGTCGGGGTCGAGCACGTCGGTCTGCAGTTCCTGGTCGGCCGCTTCCCCGCCCGACTGGAACAGATGCAGCAGTTCTCGGAAGAGGTCATGCCGCAGGTGCGATGACGACTGCGATGACGCGTCAGATCGCCGGCCGCCGGCCCCAGACGCTCGTCCTCGACCTGCTCGGCGCCTACGTCCACGGGCGCCGACGCTCGGTCTGGTCGGGCGGCCTGGTCGCGCTGCTCGGCGACCTCGGCTTCTCGGCGGCCGCGAGTCGCATCGCGCTGCAACGCGTCGCCGGTCGCGGCCTGCTCGCCCGGGAGCGCAGCGGCCGGCTCGTTCACCTCGCCCTGACCGTGCGCGGGGAACGGCTGCTCAGCGACGGCGACGCCCGCATCTTCACGTTCGGGCGCGCTCCCGCGGTGGCGAACGATCCCTGGACCGTGGTCTGGCACCAGGTGCCGGCGAACCACCGTCTGCAGCGGCAGCGGCTCGCCGCCCGGCTTCGCTTCTGGGGCTTCGGCCAGGTGCGCGACGGTCTCTGGCTGGTGCCCCACGATCGTGCCGCCCACGTCATGGGCGCCGTCCAGGAGCTCGGGCTGGGACCGCGGGTGACGACGGTCGTCGGCTCGCCGGCGTGCGCCATCGACCCCGCGAGCGCCTGGGACCTGCCCGGGCTCCGCGACGCCTACCGGCGGTTCGCCGAGCGGACGCTCGCCGCCGGCGACCCCGGCGAGCTGACTGACGAGGCGGCGTTCCTGGAGCGCACGCGGCTCGTCCACGAGTTCCGCCGCTTCCCGCTCCTCGACCCCGAGCTGCCCGGCCAGCGCGGCCTGGAGCGGCAGCGCCGGGAGGCGGCCGACCTCTTCGCCGACCGCTACGAACGCCTGGCCGTCGGGGCCTCGCGACACGTCGATCGCAGGAGCACCTCGCCGCAGTACGCTCTAGCCCTGACGAGGGCCGGCTCCGGCCCCCTCGTCGATAGCGGAAGGGAGGCGGAATGGAGATCATGACGCGTGGACACGACCGGGGACAGAGCCGGTCGGCGCATGTGGACACGTTCACGAGGCGCCACCTCCCACCGGACGGCACCTGGCCCGAGCTCGTCTTCCCGCTGCCCGAGCTGCGCTACCCGGAGCGGCTCAATGCGGCACAGCGCCTCCTCGACCACTGGGTCGAGCGGGGGGACGGCGATCGCACCTGCGTGATCGGCGAGCGCGAGTCGCTCACTTACGCCCAGCTGCAGGCGCGCGCCGATCAGATCGCGAACGTGCTCGTCCGCGACCTGGGGCTGCAGCCCGGCAATCGCGTGCTGCTGCGGAGCCCGAACAATCCGTGGGCGGCCGCCTGCTGGTTCGCGGTTCTGAAGGCGGGCGGCGTCGTCGTGACGACGATGCCGCTGCTCCGCCGCGCCGAGATCGCGACGATCCTGGAGATCGCCGAGTGCTCGCTCGCCCTCTGCGGCGCGCTGCTGGTGGCTCTGGCCTGGCGGGTGGATCGGCACTGGACCGACATCCACATGACCGCGCACTATTGCGCCGAATCCCCTCGCGACCTCGCGCGGGGCGCGGTGCTGCGGTGGACGGGGAT
>JBAPVZ010000038.1:0-18872 GCA_049283435.1 Candidatus Dormiibacterota bacterium | reverse complement strand
CTTCCAGCACGAGCCGATCCACCGGCGCTGGCATCACGGCGAGCTGACGTTCCGGGCCGTCTACGCGTTCACCGAGAACTTCGTGCTCCCGCTTTCCCACGACGAGGTCGTGTACGGCAAGGGTTCGCTGCTCGGGAAGATGCCGGGCGATCGGTGGCAGCAGCTCGCGAACCTCCGGCTGCTCTACGCGTACATGTTCACGTCGCCGGGCAAGAAGCTGCTCTTCATGGGCGCCGAGCTCGGTCAGGTCGCGGAGTGGGCGCACGAGGGATCGCTCGAGTGGAATCTCGAGCAGGTCCCCGGCCACGCGGGCATCGCCACCTGTCTCGGTGACCTGGCCCGCGCGTACCGCGACGAGCCGGCGCTGCACGTGCACGACTTCGATCCCGAAGGCTTCGAGTGGGTCGACGCGAACGATGCCGAGCAGTCGGTGCTGACCTACCTGCGCAAGAGCGGCGACCGCACGGTGCTCGTCGCGTGCAACTTCACGCCGATGCCGCGTGAGCAGTACCGGGTGGGCGCGCCGGAGGGCGGCCGTTGGGCCGAGGTGCTGAACACGGATTCCGACGCCTATGCCGGCAGCGGCGTCGGCAATCTGGGAGGGGTCGTCGCCGAGGCGGTCCCGCACCACGGTCGGCCCTTCTCGCTCGCCCTGCGGCTGCCGCCGCTCGGCGCGGTGATCCTGCGGCCGGAGCGGATCGGCGAGCCGGCGCCGGGCGATGCGTGACCGCCGGGCCGTGATGCTGCCCGGGCCGGCCGTTCGGGGACCACTATCGTGGTGATGATGTCCGAATCGCCGTCGCCGGTAGCTCCGGGCGCCACCTTTGGCGAGGAGTCCCCGGACGCCCCGCCCGAGGTGGCCGCGATCGCCCATGCGAACGGCCTGCTGCGGCTGACGGCGGACGCGCTCATGCTCGAATTGACTCGCGGGCCCGGCTACCGGGGGACGCTGAGCATCCCGCGAGCTCGCGCGCGGGTGCGGGTGATGGGGCGCGCGATCGCGGTGCTGGATCGGGATCGGCTCGTCCAGCTGTGCTCACGCTGCAAGCCCCGGTCGGAGGTGCAGGCGCTCGTCGATGACCTCGGCCCGGCCGCGTCGGTGGAGCCGCGGACGCCGTTCGCGACGCTGCTCGACCTCGCAGCGCAATCGGCCGCCTACCGGCCCGCGCAGGCGGCGGAGCGGACGCAGCCTGATGAGCCGGCGTCTCCGACAGCTACGCCGGAGCTTCCGGCCGGCGTCGAGGTGCGCAGGCGGGCCTACGGCTCACGGGGCGCCATGGAGCAGGACGGCCGGCGGATGCGGGCGGCGGGTTGGGTGCCCCGCGACGAGTTCCTCGGCGAGTCCGCCCGGCCGTCACCGGAGGCATCACGCGAGGACGAACCGGAGCTCGCACCTGATCCCGAACCGATTCGCGGCTGGCGACGCTTCCTGCATGCGGCCAGCCCGAACCGAGAATTCGAGGACCTGGCGATCGTCTGGGTGCGACCACGGTCCTAGCGCTCGGACACAGGAGAGACCAGACAGAGAAAGGGGACCCGACCTCGTCTCTATGTGGTCGCGTCCCCTTTCGTTTTGGTCATTTCCGTCGCCACGTACTCGCTGGTGAACGATGGTGGCTGGCTGCTAGGCAGCCGATATACCGTGCCGTACTCCATTTGTCGACTCTTGCGAGCTAGTGGCTGCGTGCCACGGAGTGGCCGTTCAGAAGCCCCTCGTCAGCAGGCCCGTGACGACTTCGAGTGGTCCGGCGGCTCTTCCATAGGCACCTCCGTGCTCACTACCGGATGGCCGGTGGCTTTGGCGTTTTCCCCTTTCCAACTGGGGGGATCCTGGACTGGACCTCCGCCTCAGCCCCGGTGGCTTCCTTTCCTATTCTCCCTCTTTTCTTCGCCGAATTGTCAACCAATTAGGCACCAGAATTAACCGGCCTGGCAATCCGACGTAGGGCGGCTTCTTCGGTTGCGGCCGGCACGTAGCAGTCCCAGAAGTAGTCGACGACCATCCGCCGGGCCGAGAAGCAGGCAGCCGCCTCGCGCATCGACGCCCGCATCATCTGCACCCAGCGCTGCGGGATGTCCTGTGGGTCGCGCTGGTAGAAGAGCGGCACGACCTGCTGCTCCAGGAGGTCGAACAGCGCGTCCGCCTCGGCGCCGTCATCCGTCTCGGGCTGTGCGAGCGTCGCCGAGGACGGTATCGCCCAGCCCAGCGAGGGACGGAAGGCCTCGTCCCACCAGCCGTCCAGGATGCTCAGGTTGAGGGCGCCGTTGGCCGCCGCCTTCATGCCCGAGGTACCGCTCGCTTCAAGGAACCGGCGCGGGTTGTTGAGCCACACGTCCGCGCCCTGCACGATGCTGCGAGCCACCTCCAGGTCGTAGTCGACGAGGAAGGAGACGCCGCCCTCCTGCCGGGCCGCGTCCACGACGTGGTGCAGGACGTCCTTGCCGGTCTGGTCGGCGGGGTGCGCCTTGCCGGCGAAGACGAGCTGGATCGGTCGGTCCGGGTCTCCGAGCAGGCGCCGCAGGCGCCCCAGGTCGCGCAGCACCAGGTCGGCGCGCTTGTAGGCCGCGAAGCGGCGGCTGAACCCGATCGTCAGCGTGTCGACGCCGCCAAGCTGGCCGACGCCACGGTTGTGCACCGCGGCGACGAGTCGGTGTCGCAATGCAACATGGCGATTCCAGAGGTCACCGGCCGGGATCCGCTCGATGCCGTCCCAGGCGACGTCGTCCGCCTCGAGGTCCCACCAATGGTCGCCGACGTACTGCTGGAACAGGTCGGCGATCGTCCCCGAGAGCCAGGTCGGAAGGTGCACGCCGTTGGTGACCGAGCCGATCGGCACCCGGCTCGTCGGTCGCCCCGGCCAGGCATCGCGCCACAGCTCCCGCGACACCTCGCCGTGGAGCCGGCTGACGCCGACCGAGCGGCCGGCGAGGCGCAGCCCGACATAGGTCGTGCAGAGCGGCTCATCGGCGTCGCCGGGTCGCTGCCGGCCCAGGTCGACCAGCTGGTCGAGCGTGAACCCGACTCGGTTCAGGTAGGGGCCGAGCAGCTTCTCGACGAGTGCCGGTGCGAAATAGTCGCTCCCGGCCGCAATCGGCGTGTGGGTCGTGAAGACGAGCGAGGCGCGGGCGACGGCGAGCGCTCGGTCGAGGTCGAGGCCGAGTTCCTCGCGGTACGTGCCCACCCGCTCGACCGCGACCAGAAACCCGTGCCCCTCGTTCATGTGCAGCACCGTCGGGTGGACGCCGAGCGCTCGGAGCGCCCGCAGACCACCGATGCCGAGCGCGATCTCCTGGGGCAGCCGTCGCTCGGGCTCGGGGACGTAGAGGCGGTCGGTGATGGAGCGGAGATCGGTCGGATTCTCGGGCAGGTCCGCATCGAGGAGCACGAGCGGGGTGCGGCCGACCTGCGCGCGCCAGACGGCGAGCTGCACGACGCGATCCCCGATCGGCGCCGCGACGTCCACCGGGTGCCCGAAGAAATCTCTGGCCCGGCTGATCGGGAGGTCGTCGAAGGACGTCCGGGGATAGGCGTCGACCTGGCGGCCGCCGTCGTCGATGCGCTGGCGGCTGAACCCCTGTCGATAGAGCAGACCGACGCCGACCAGCGGAAGCCCAAGGTCGCTGCTCGCCTTCAGATGGTCGCCGGCGAGCACCCCGAGGCCACCGGCATAGATCGGCAGCGCCTCGGTGAGTCCGAACTCCATCGAGAAATAGCCGACGACGACGCGCGGGTCGAGAGCCGGCAGCGAGGGGGGACGGGCCTGGCGCTCGCGGATCGCGGCCAGCGCGTCCTCGACCTTCGCGGCGACGCCATCCCGGCGCAGCGCGGCGGCGACGCCTTCCGGACCCAGCCGCTCGAGGAGGAGGATCGGATTGTGGGAGCACTCGTCCCAGAGCCGAGCGTCCAGCGCGGGGAACGCCGCCCGCACCCGCTCGTCCCAGCTCCAGCTCAGGTCGAGCGCGAGTGATTGCAGTTCGGGGAACACGCGACGGATTCTAGGAAGAATCCGCCAACCGATCAGCGCAGCCCGTACTACTCAGCCCAGCCCGTACTTCTGCTTCAGCGTGAGCACGCGCTCGACCGACTGGTCGATCTGCGCCTCCGAGATCGTGCCTGCCTGGACCTGCTGCACGATCAGCTGGGCCGCGGAGATCGCGGCGTCGACCGAGTTCGAGAACATCACGATGTCGACCCCTGCCTTGATCGCCATCAGCGCCGCCTGACTCTCGCCGTAGTGCTGGGTGACCGCCTGCATCGAGAGGTCGTCGGTGATGATCACGCCCTGGAACCCGAGTGTCTGCCGGAGCAGCGCGATCGCGTTCGGCGACAGGCTCGTCGGCAGGTTGGGATCGATGGCCGGCACGAGCAGGTGGCCGACCATGACCATGTCGACGCCGGCTTTGATCGCGGCCTCGAACGGCGGCAGATCCGTGCTCTGGAGCGTCGCCAGGCTGTGGCTGACCGTCGGCAGGAATTCGTGGGAGTCGCCCGCCGAACCGTGGCCGGGGAAATGCTTCGCGACCGCGACGATGCCCTGCGCATGGTCGGCCTGGACGGCCGCGGTGACCATCTGCGACACGCTCGCCGGATCGGTCCCGAACGAGCGGTCCTCGATGAAGGGCGTCACGCCGTCCCACACGTCCGCGTCCGGTGCGAGTCCGCTCTGGAAGCCGAGCTGCTTCAGGCTGCGCGCCATCTCCGTGGTGTCCTGGGCGACGACCTGCGTGCTTCCGGTCGCGCCCTGCTCGCGGGCGCCGGGGGCGCACGGCATGCCGGTGCTGCGGAAGCAGACGGTGCCACCCTCCTGGTTCGTCGTCACGAGGACGCCCGGGCCGGCGCCCTCGGCTTGCTGGATCGCGGCGATCAGCGAGGTGACGGTCGCCGCCGATCCCCCGTTGCCGTTGCCGTCGGTGAGCACGACGGAACCGAAGCGATACTGCTGGAACGCCGACTGGAGGTTGGCGGTCAGGGTCGCGCCCGGAAAGCCGACCATGATCAGCTGTCCGACCTTCTGTTCCAGTGACATGCCGGCGAGCATATCGGTCGGAGTGGGGGACGGCAGGACGCTCGGCGTCGGCGACGGTGTCGTCCGCGGCGTCCGCGCCGCCGAGGTCCGGGGGCTCGGCGACGCGGTCGCGGTCGCGGCGCCGCACGCGACGACCAGGACCGCGAGCAGGACCAGCGAGAGGCGGCGGATCACGAGCTGTGAGCGCAGTTGCCGGTCGGCTGGCTTGCCGGCTGGTAGGTCGCGCTCACGTTCGGCTGCAGCGTGCCGGGCTGCGATGACGACAGCACGTAGACATAGCCTGCACACCCGGCACCCTCGTTGAAGTCGACCTTCTGTTGCGTTGCCGCCGGGTACCGCTGGAAGGATCCGGTGATGCAGCTCAGCTGGAAGCCGCAGGTGTCGAACTCGGTCCACTGGTGGTAGCCGAGGAAGGCAAGCGTTACCGGGACGGTGGCGGTGTACGCGAAGTGCACGACGAAGGTGTCCGGGACCCCGCCGACGAGCACCGAGCTGGGGGCGACGCTGCAGGGCCCGCTGCAGCTGTTCCAGATGCTGAGCGTCGGATGCTGGGTCTGCGCCTGGAGGGACTTCACCTGCGCCTGCAGAGCATCGGTCTGGCGGCCTTCGATCTGCACCTGGAGCTGCGCGTTGGCGGCGTCCTCATGCGCCTTCTGGTCGTCGGACCAGAGCAGCGCGCCGCCGACGGTGGCGGCGAGCAGCACGACGACGAGGATCGTCGCCAGGGTGAACACGGGCGCGCGGCTCGTTCGGAGAGGGGAGAAGGCCATGAAGGGTGGGGGCGGCGCGGCGGCTGCCCGGGGGCCACTTTAGCGAACTCGGGCCGCCTCGCGAGCGCTCGATCAGAGCTCGCGACGCCACCGCGCCCACCGGCGGCGCCGCCGTGCGCACCAGTTGGTACACTTCGCCTGCGCCCTCCGGGGTGCGATCGAGCGGGAGTAGCTCACCTGGCAGAGCGCGACCTTCCCAAGGTTGAGGTAGCGGGTTCGAGTCCCGTCTCCCGCTCCAGCCTCCTCTTTCGAGCCGTTTTGAGTACCGTTTGGACCCACGTCAAGGGGGTGTGCGGGTTCATCGACTGGATGCGCAGCGAGGGCGAGGAGGTCCAGGCCAACGTCCGCCTGCCCGCCCGGACCATAGGGGCTCTTCGGATTCTGACGGGGAGGGCGGCCAGGCTCACCGGACGACGATCGAGCCAAGCACACGCCAGTTGGGCTTGCCGGCGTAGAGCAGGGCGCGGATGCGGTAGTTCTCGAAGTTGCGGAACCCGAACCCGACCCTTTTGATGCGCTTGATCAGGTTGTTGAGGGCCTCGGTCGGGCCGTTGCTCCTCCTGGCGAGGTGGTAGTTGCAGATCTTCTCGAACCACTCGCCGATGGTCGCCCCCAGCCGTCGCACCTCGGGCGACATCTCGCGCCGGCAGCAATGGTCTTGGAGGTCGGCCAGCATGGTGCGTGCCTCCTCGAGCGCTGTACAGCGATAGAACTCACGTAGCCGTTCCTTGACTCGATAGGCGAACGCAACCTCGGCGTTGGGGTCGCCGAGCCGGAGCAGGGAGGCGAGCCTGGTGGCCGCTTCCTCGCTGAGGCGCTCCTCGCCCATGAGCAGCACGCGGCGGGCTCGGTAGAGCGGGTCGTCCCGGCGGCCGCGGTGGCCGAACTGTTCGGTCTGGACGCGGCGGCGGACCTGGTCGAGGCAGCGGTTGGCGAGGGCTATGAGGTGAAAAGGGTCGACGACCTGGGTGGCGGAGGGGAGGGCGGCCGAGTAGACGGCCGCGTAGGCGTTGGACATGTCGAGGGTGCCGAAGCGGACCCGCTGGCGCCAGCTGAGCGGCTGTTTGACGATGAAGCGGGCGACGTCGGCGGAGTCGCGCGAGGGCAGGATGTCGATGATCTGGTGTTGCTCGACATCGCAGACGGTGGTCGCATAGTCACGCTGTTTGTGGCCTGCGAGATGCACGAACGAGGTTTCGTCCAGGCCGATGGCGCTGGTGTGGTTGAGCCGCCGGCGGTCCGCCTGCAACAGCGCGCTCCCGTAGGTGGTGACGGCCTCGTTCACCGTGTGCCAGTCACAGCCCAGCTCAAAGGCCACCTCAGAGACGGTCCTTCCCCCTCCGACCTGGACCGTCGCCCACTTCGCCGCCCGCGTCGTGAGCCGGCAGTTCTTGGCCGCGATGCGGTGGTCCGAGAGCACGAAACTCCCCTTCGGACACCGCTGGTCGGGGCAGTGCATCCGGTGCTTGCGCCAGACCAGATGCATCGGGGTGCCGTACACGGGGAGGTCGACGTAGCGGACCACCGGACGCTCCTTGACCCGTACCGGGCCACCGCAGGCAGGGCATCGCACGTCGGTCAGGACCTGTTCGATCATGAGCTCGACCTCGCTGCCACAGCGCTCGTGGTGGAGGACGCGAACATCTTTCAGGCCGACCATGGCCTTGAGGATCTCGGTAGGGTCGCTGATGACGAAGGTGCTTCTGGTTTGTAGCTTCACAACCTCAAGCTTGAGGTGCCTTCGTCGCTAACTTCCTCGGGGTAGGTGCCGAGGGGAACCCGCTAAATTCCGAAGAGCCGCTTAACCGACCTTCGGACCGGTTCGCGGCGGACGGCCACCGGCCCCCTCCGTAGGATGGGCACGCCAGTTCTCAGGAGGAGATCGAGATCGTCACCATCGTTGCCCGACGAAGCACGCCGATGTCGCGAACCCGGGCGACGTCTCGATGAGCGTGGCCGCCACGGGTGGCCAGACTTCGCCGTCCCCCGCTGCGGCGGTCGCCGGGCGCCGGCGCCACGTGCGCCAGATCGACGTCCTGCGCGTCGTCGCGATCACGCTCGTCGTCGCCGACCACGTCGTCGGTCTCATCCTGCCGGCGAGCCACGTCGGCGGCGCCCTGACGATCGTCCTGCACTCCAGCCGGAACCTGTTCTTCTTCATGACCGGACTCGTGCTGATGGTCTCGTCAGGGAGCGCCGATCGGCGCCTTTCGCTCTGGCGGTTCTGGCGCCGCCGCTTTCCTCCGATCCTGCTGCCGTATGTCGTCTGGACGTTCATCTACTGGTCTGGCGACAGCGTCGGCTGGGGCAACACGTGGCCACCGAGCCCAAGCGCCGGCGGCCTGGTCAGAGACCTGCTGCTCGGGTGGACCCAGCTCTACTTCCTCCTCGTGACGATGGAGTTCTACGTGGTGTTCCCGTTGCTCGCCTGGCTCGTACGGCGACTGCACCACTGGCATTGGTTGTTGATCGGCTGCAGCCTGGCGTGCCAGCTGCTGTGGACGGGGGCGCTCGGGTACTGGCGGGGCTCGTTCCCGATGGGCGTCCAGGGCCTGTTGGCCCACGACGACATCGTGGTCTTCGACTACCAGCTCTACTTCCTGCTCGGCACCGTCGTCGCGACTCGCCTCGACGCCGTCCTCGCGTTCATGCGTCGCCATGCGCGAGGCATCGTCGCCCTGGCGCTGGCCGGCCTGCTGGTGACCGAGCTTGGCTATCTGCTCAACGTCGTGCGCTTCGGCATGCCTCCGGTAGGTGCCGCGGTCGAGTGGCAGCCGGCGGTCGTCGTCGGCTCGCTGTCCGTGCTCGCGCTCACCGCCGTCGTGGCCGACCGAATGCTGCGCGGCGCTGCCGCGGACAGCCGGCGGGCGCGGGCGCTCGCCCGTGGCGCCGATCTCTCGTTCGGCGTCTTCCTCTCGCACGTGCTCGTGCTCTTCATCCTCGTGCAACCGGCCGTCCGCGAGCGGCTCGGGCTCAACGAGCTGCCGGCGATCGTGATGGCGTTGGTGACCTTCCTGCTGACGATCCTGCTGTCCGGGATGCTGTCCGAGCTGATGCGACGCAGCCCGCTGAGCCGGCTCCTGACCGGCCGCGCCCGCCGCACCGGGCGCCGGGCGCTGGCGCCCAGCTCCTAGGGCCGCGCTCCTAGTCCGGGCGGTTGCCCGCGGTCTCTTCGGCGGGCCTCGCGATCGGCCCCGGCTCGGTCAGGAACGCCTGCACCCGCTCCTTCAAGGGGGCGCGGTCGTAGCCGCCGACCATCACCTGGCCCATCCGCACCGGGTCGCCGAAGAAGAAGAACTCGTAGATCTCCTGCCGTGAGGCGAAGGACGACGCGCTCGCGTCCCAGGCGAGCCGGAAGAGCCGCACGCGGTCGATACCGTCGAGCGTCGCGCACTGCAGGTAGCGATCGACGTCGCGTCCGGTATCACCCTTCGTGTCCGCCTCCGTCGGCAATCCGAACAGACCGCTCGCCGCGAGCTGCCAGACGATCTCCTTGAGGCGCGGGTAGATGCGAGGGAACCAGTTGCGGGCCGTGTTGAGCGGGCCCCAGGCGGGGGTCAGCAGACCCCAGCGGTTCGGCGCCGCGTCGGCCTCGGCGGCGCGCAGCACCGCGCGCAGGATCTCGCGGGTGTTGATCACCTCGGCGAGCTTCTCCTGCACGTGCTCGAAACGCTCGATCTGAATCGCATCGCAGAGCAGCGAGATCAGGCCGAGCAGGAACTCGGTCTTCGCGAGGTCCTTTAGCACGACCTGGTGCGTCATGTGCGCGAGCGCGCCCGTGTCGCCGTACATGCGCCCGCGGGTCAGCAGCTCTGAGTGACCGACCATGAAGCACCGATCCCAGGGCACGAGCACGTCGTCGAACACCGCGACCGCGTCCATCTCGTCGAATCGGGAGCCGAGCGGGTGGTCGAAGTGACTCCGACCGAGGTCCAGGCTCTCCCGGCAGAGAAATCGGAGGCCAGGCGTGTCGCAGGGGATCGCGAACGCGTACGCGTAGTCCTCGTCCTCGGGCCGCGCCTGCAGCACCGTCGACGGGAGGACCAGGATCTCGTCGGCGATCGGCCCGATCGTCGCCAGCATCCGGGCGCCGCGGATCACGATCCCCTTCTCGCTCCGGTCGACGATCGCCGCCGCCTGGTAGGGGTCGCGCTGGGCGGCGGCGCCTGCCGATCGGTTCGACTGCGGGTTGATCAGCGTGTGGGTCAGCAGCAGGTCATGCTCGCGGACGTGCTCGTAATAGGCCTGCACGTTGTCGGCGTAGCGCGGATCGACGGCGCCGAACCAGTCCCGCGCCGACGCCATCGCCATCAGCGACGCGTTCAGGTAGTCGCCGGTGCGGCCGAGCAACCCGAAGCTCGACTGCGACCAGAGCTCCATCATCGCCGCCCGGCTCCGCAGGTCCTCGGGCGTCCGCGGCTGCAGGAACGAGGTGCCGACGCGGTCGCCGGTGGTCGGCGACCGGTAGGTCAGCCGGTCCTCGTACCGCGGGTCGTGCTGGAGGTCGAAGAGCGCTGCGTACGCCTGCACGACGCCGCGGAAGGCGGGGTGCTCGGCGACCGCGGTCGTCACCCGCTCGCCGTGCACGCGGACGTCGCGCGTGGATTCGTTGAGATCGGTCAGAAACGCGTTTCCAGTACGTGCCGGCATGCGGGTGCAGACCTCCTACTTGCGGAAGGGCGCGACGTCAGAAGGCGTCGTAGGGAAGCTCGAACGGATCACCGGGATCGAGCGACGTCGGCGGCTGCGACGGCAGCGGCTCGGCGACCGCGACGAACCGGCTCTGGTAGAACCCGAGCGCATCTCCTCCGTCCCCCTCGAACGCGACCACGCGGCCCAGGTAGAGCGTGTGGTCGCCCGCCTCGAGGCGACGCCAGGGAACGCATTCGAAATAGGCCAGCGCGTCCGGGAGCCGCGGCCCGCTCGAGCCGGCGACCCACCGCGTCCCCTGGCGGACGGTCTCGTCCACGCTCGCGAAGCGCCGTGCGACGTGCTCCTGCGCCGCGCGCAGCACGTTGACGGTGAACGGTCGATCCGGCAGGAGGTCGTGACTGCGCGCCAGGCGGGCGACCGACACGAGCACGAGCGGCGGCTCGAGAGAGACCGAGGTGAAGCTGCTCGCGGTGAATCCCCAGGGCTCGCCGTCGAGGTCGAACGAGACGACGGTGACGCCGCTCGCGAAATGGCCGAGGCAGCGGCGCAGCGCGAGCGGATCGACACGGTCCCCGGCCGCCGGCGTCACGACGGCGCTCCGGCGCGGGTCGCCGCGATCGCGTCCAGCGCGGCCGGGTTCTCGAGCGAGGTGAGATCGCCCGCCGGCTGTCCCAGGTAGGCAGTCCGGACGAGGCGGCGGAGGATCTTCGCGTTGCGTGTACGGGGCAGGTCGTCGACGAGATGCACGGCGCTCGGTCGCAGCGGCTTCCCGAGGGTGTCGGCGACCAGGGCGCGGAGCGTGTCCGCCAGCCCGCCGGTCGACGCGCCGGCGCGGGGCACGACGAAGCAGACGAGCGCCTCCCCCTTCAGGGCGTCGGGCACGCCGACCGCGGCCGCCTCCAGGACACTCGGGTGGCCGACCAGGATCGACTCCACCTCGGCCGGCCCGAGGCGCTTGCCGGCCACCTTGATCGTGTCGTCGGAGCGGCCGACAAGGTACCAGAGCCCGTCCTGGGCGATCACCGACCAGTCTCCGTGCACCCAGATCCCGGGGAACCGTCCCCAATAGGTCGCGAGATACCGGTCGCGGTCGCCCCAGAAGCCGCGCGTCATGCCCGGCCAGGGCTGCCGGATCGCGAGCTCGCCGACCTCGCCGCGCAGCGGCCGGCCGCCGGCGTCGAGCACGTCCGCCGCCATGCCGGGCAGCGGTCCGGCGAAGCTCGTGGGTCGGATCGGCGTCAGCAGATTGCCGCCGATGATCCCGCCCGAGATCTCGGTGCCGCCCGAATAGTTGAGCACCGGCAGGCGGCCTCCACCCGCATGTTCGTGGAACCAGCGGAACGGCTCCGGGTTCCACGGCTCGCCGGTGCCGGCCAGCACGCGCAGGCTCGAGAGGTCGTGACGATGCGGCAGCTCGTCGCCATGTGCCATCAGCGCGCGGACGAGTGTGGGGGAGACGCCGAGCAGCGTCGCCCGGTGCGCTGCGACGAGCTGCCACAGCCGGTCCGGTCCCGGCCAGTCGGGAGCCCCCTCGTACAGCAGGACGCCGGCACCGAGGACGAGCCCGCCGAGGATCAGCCAGGGGCCCATCATCCAGCCGATGTCGGTGTACCAGAAGACCAGGTCGTCCCGGTCCATGTCGAAGCCGTGCGCGAGATCCTGCGCCGCCTTCACGGGGAAGCCCCCGTGGACGTGGACCGCCCCCTTCGGCCGTCCCGTCGTGCCGCTCGTGTAGATGATCATGAACGGGCTCTCGGCGTCGAGCACCTCGTCGGGTGCCGTGTCCGGAGCTCCCGCGAGGAGGTCGGACCAGGCGACGTCGCGGCCGTCCCGCCAGGGAACCTCGCGCCCGGTACGGCGGACGACGACGAGGTGCCGCACCGTGGCGACGCCCGAGACCGCCTCGTCCGCCGTCTCCTTCATCGGCTGCACCGCGCCCCGCCGGTAGAAGCCGTCGGCGCAGACGACGACGACCGCCCCGCCGTCCTCGAGCCGGCTCCGGATCGCCCCCGCGCCGAAGCCGCTGAACAGCGGGATCGCGACCGCCCCGAGCCGGGCGCAGGCGAGCAGCGCGGTCGCCGTCTCGGGCAGCAGCGGCAGGAAGAGGCCGACCCGATCGTCGCGCCCGACGCCGAGGCGGCGGAGCCCGGCCGTGGCACGTCTCACCTCCTGGTCGAGATCGCGATAGGACAGGCGGCGGGTGTCGCCGGGCTCGCCCTCCCAGATCAGCGCCGTTCGCTCGCCGCGGCCCGCGAGGAGATGCTGGTCGAGGCAGCTCGCCGCGATGTTCATCAGACCGCCACGCCACCAGGTCGTCCACTCGTCGCCTGCCGAGCGGTCCCAGACCTGGTCGAAGGGCCGCTCGAAGCGGATCCCGACGTCGGCGATCGCGGCCGCCCAGTGCCGCGCGGGGTCGCTCGCCCAGCGTGCCAGCAGGTCCGCGTAGGTGCTCGCGCCCTGCTCGCGCAGGAAACGCTGGAGGCGAGAGCGTTCGACGACCTCCCGGGTCGGGCGCCAGAGCTCCTCTGTGTCGCCAGCCCACGCCATGACGACGCCGATTGTAGAAGTGATCGGCGCCGCCCGCATCGGCCCCGGCCGGGACCATGTCGGGTCAGCCGGCGACGTCGGCGTCGGCGTCGAGCCACTCGAGGTCCTCCGGCGCCGCGCAGAGCCAGGCGCCGAGTCGCGTCGCCTCCTGTCGCAGCGTGTAGTAGTTCGTCCAGGCGGCGCTCGCGCGGCGCAGCGCAGTGCGCGCGTCCTGCCCGGTCCGCGCCGCGACGGTAGCGTGATGCTGTGCCCAGCACCAGCGGTCGAACGTCCGCTCGACGATCGCTCGCGCGAGCGCGCGCCAGTCGTCATCGTGGCCACCGGCGGGCAGCGGGGGCAGGCTGAGGTGCTTCCAGACGACGCCGGTCGCGCGGCGGCGCGCGAAGGCTCCGGTGCTCGGGGAGGCGGGATGCCGGGGGTCCCTCATGAGCAATCCGTGCTGAATGCCGAGCAGCTGGTTGTGCGCCGCCTCCAGTCGCTCGGGCGCCCGGCGGCCGGGGACGCCGGCGCGAGAGCGCAGCGTCATGATCTCCGTGCGCAGGCGAGGCGGTGTCTCCTCCTCGTCGCAAAGCCGCAGCTCCTCGACCTGATCGAGGAGCCGATCCGAAACGGCGAGCAGCTCGCGGCGCTCGCGAGCGTCGCGGTCGCGGGACGGGCGCGGGGACGGTGCTTCGAGCAAGGGTGCGGCCAGGGGGCTCATGTTCGCCAACAATAGTCCGAAAACCGTCCTCGGGGACTCTTTACCCGAGGAGATTTCAACGGCGCCGCCGGGAGGCCGGCTGCCGGCCACGCTGGCGCTGCTCGCGGGTGGCATGAGCCGCCGGATGGGGTATCCCAAGGCGCTGCTGCCGATCGGGGACACGACGCTCGTCGAGTGGGTGATCGGGCGGGTCGGACCCGCGTTCGACGAGGTGCTCGTGACGGGCGGGCCGGACACGAGCCTGCCGGCCGCCGTGCGGTCGCTCCTCGTCATCGACGAGTTCGCCGGCGCCGGGCCGCTGGCGGGCATCGAAGCCGCGCTCGGCGCCGCCCGGCACGAGCAAATCGTCGCGATCGCGTGCGACCTGCCGTGGGCGACACCAGCGCTGGCTCGCCGTCTGGTCGTGTTCCTGGCCGGCCACGACGCCGCCGTGCCCTTCATCGAAGGCCGGGCGCAGCCGACCCTCGCCGCCTACCGGCGCTCGGCTCGTGCCGCCCTGCGCCGCCGGCTGCTGGCGGGACAGCGGCGGACGATCGAGGCGCTGGCCGATCTCGACGTGCGCTGGGTCGAGGGCGAGGATCCCGCTGCCTTCACCAACTGCAACACCCCGGCCGACTACGAACGGTTGCGGCGTCTCGTCGCCGGCCAGCGCCCATAATGCCCAAGAGCCCGACGCCGCCTTGCCAAGAGGGAACGCACTTTGAAGATCGTCGTAACCGTCAAGCAGGTACCCGACCCCAACGCCGCGCCGTCGCTGGACGCGGACAATACGGTCAGCCGTGATCGTGAGGTCGTGCTCGACTCCGGAGACGAATGCGGCATCGAGATCGCACTGCAGTTGAAGGAAGCGCATGGCGGCGAGGTCGTGCTCGCCTCGATGGGGCCGGCCGGTGCGCGCGACGCGATCCGCAAAGGCCTCTCGATGGGGGCTGACCGGGGCATCCTGGTCACCGACGACGAGCTGGCCGGCGCCGACGCGCTGCTCACCGCGCAGGTGCTGGCGGCCGCGATCCAGCCCGAGGAGCCGGACCTCGTCATCACTGCGACCGAGTCCTACGACGGGTCGACGGGCGTCATCCCTCCGATGCTCGCCGAGCTGCTCGGGGTACCGCAGCTGACGTTCGCGACCGCCCTCGAGGCGCGGGACGGTGCGATCACCGTGCACCGGCAGACCGCCGACGGCTACCAGGTCGTAGACGCCTCGACACCGGCGCTCGTCTCCGTCACGGCCGGGATCGCAGAGCCGCGATACGCGTCGCTGAAGGGCATCATGGCCGCCCGCTCCAAGGAGGTGCGGCAGCTGTCGCTCGGCGATCTGGGCGTCGTGCCCGGACCTGCCGCAGAGGACGTCCTCTCGGTCGAAGACGCCGAGGCGCGAGCGGCAGGCGAGATCGTGGAGGACGACGGCACGACCGGCGTCGACCGGATCGTCGCGGTCCTGGTCGCCGCCAAGGTCATCTAGGCGAACATCGAGGAGAGCGCGGGTGGCAACGATTTGGGTCTACGCAGAGCTCGACCAGGGGGTGCTCCAGTCGATCAGTCTGGAGCTGCTCGCCTGCGCGCGCTCACTCGCCGACGTCGAGGCGATCGCCCTCGGCCCGGGGGCACGGGAGGCGGCCGCGACGCTGGGACGGCATGGCGCCGCTCGCGTCCATGTCAACGAGGATCCGCGCTTCGCCGAATACGTCACGGAGCCGGCGACGGACGCGGTCGCCGGGCTGCTCGCGCAGGGAGCGCCCGACGTCCTGCTGTTCGGATTCAGCCCCGATTCGCGGGACATCGCGGGCCGGCTCGCCGCCCGCCTCGGGACCGGCCTCATCTCGAATGCGATGGCGGTGTCCGTGGAGGGCGCCGAGGTGACGGCGAAGGTGCCGTATTTCGGGGGCGCGAAGGTCGCGTCCTACCGTGCGGTGCCGCGGCCGGCGATCGTGCTCGTGCGGCCGAAGTCGTACGAAGCGAGCGAGACCGGGGGCGAGTGCGAGATCGTCGAGCTGGGCGGCGACGTCGCCGAGGCTGCGTGCCGCTCCCACGTCGTCGACCGGGTCGTCGAGGCGTCGGAGCAGGTGAAGCTGGAGGACGCGACGGTCGTCGTCGCCGGGGGTCGGGGGCTCGGGGGGCCCGAGAACTTCCCGCTCGTCGAAGACCTGGCCGCGGCGCTCGGCGGCGCGGCCGGGGCGAGTCGCGCGATCGTCGACGCCGGCTGGGTCCCCTATGCGCTGCAGGTCGGTCAGACGGGCAAGGCGGTCCGGCCCGCCGTCTACATCGGCGCCGGCATCTCAGGTGCGATGCAGCACACGGTCGGCATGAAGTCGTCGAAGGTGATCGTCGCGATCAACAAGGACCCGGAGGCGCCGATCCTCAAGATGGCGGACCTGGGCGTCGTCGGCGATGCGTTGAAGATCCTGCCCAAGCTGACCGACGCGGTCCGCGCCCGCCGCGGTGGCTGATCTGCGATGCCCGAGGTGCGAGCGGAGCTGGTCGGCAGCGTCTGGAAGGTCGAGGTCCAGGCCGGGGACCGCGTCGAAGAGGATGACACGCTCGTGATCCTGGAATCGATGAAGATGGAGATCCCGGTCGTGGCGCCGATCGCCGGGGTCGTGCGTGAGGTGCTCGTCAAGCCGGAGGACGTCGTCAAGGAGGGGCAGGTCCTCGTCGTCGTCGAGGCGGCGTAATCGGCGGCGAGCCGCGCCATCTCGGCGGGCGCCTCGGGGGCGTGCTGGGGACGGTGCCGCGCGGGGCGGCCTCGATCGTCGACGTCGGCGCGGGGGATGGTCAGCTCGCGGTCGCGCTCGCCCGCCGGGGGATGCGCGTCGTCGCGGTCGAGCGCACGGAGGCGGCGCTCGCTCGGCTGCGCGAGGCCGCCGGCGGGACCTGCGACTGCCGCCTGGGCGACGGCCTCGGTCCGCTGCGAGGAGGGGAGGTCGAGGGTGCGGCGATCGCCGGTATCGGGGCGCGGACGATGATCCGGATCCTGCACGCGGCGCCGGAGCGGGTGCGGGACCTCTCCTGGATGGTCCTGCAGCCGCAGCAGGAGGCAAGCCGGTTGGAGCGCGGCCTGGCCGAGATGGGCCTGGCGGTCGCGGCCGCTCGTTGGGCGGTCGAGCGGCGGCGGTTGTATAGAGTGCTCCTGATCCGAATATGAGCGCACCCCCACCGAACGCGACCAACTCCCGTGTCCTTCGCCTGCGCACCGACGGTGCCGCGCGGGGCAATCCCGGTCCCGCCGGCCTCGGCATGGTGATCGAAGCAGAGGACGGCACCCGTCTCTGGGCGGGCTACAGCTTCGCCGGGGAGATGACGAACAACCGGGCCGAGTACCTGGCACTGATCGCGGGGCTGCAGAAGGCGACGACGTTCCATCCCGACCGCCTCGAGGTCTGCCTCGACTCACAGCTCGTCGTCGAGCAGCTGAACGGCCGCTACAAGATCAAGAACCGCCAGCTGCAGGAGCTCGCCGTGCGGGCACGTCAGCTGTTGAACGAGCTCCCGGGGACGACGCTCCGCTACGTCCCTCGCGCCGAGAATGCGGCCGCCGACGCGCTCGCCAACCGGGCCCTCGACGAAGCGCGCTCGAAGGCGAAATAACCCAATGTTATGGAACGAACTTGGCGTCCAAGTGGTACATATGGGCATGGGTTTCATCATCGCGGTAGTGGTGTTGCTGGCGGTCATGGCTTACCTGTTTGCGGCCGAGGCGCGCCCCGGCTTCCCGGGCAGCATCTTTCGCGACGAGAAGCGGTAGGCGAGCCAGGCTGGCGCGCGATTCGTCCGCCCGGCCGGGGCAGCGGTAAGCTAGCCCCGGACCGAGGCGGGCGGGTGATCGCTGTGCCGGCACGGTGCCGGTATGGAGGAAAGTCCGGGCTCCGCAGAGCAGGGCGCTGGGTAACGCCCAGTCGGGGCGACCCGAAGGAAAGTGCCACAGAAAGGACACCGCCGCCGACGGGGCGGTAAGGGTGAAATGGTGGGGTAAGAGCCCACCGGCGGCCGGGTGACCGGCCGGCCAGGTAAACCCCGCTCGGAGCAAGACCAAATAGGGGGACGCAGCCGCCGGCGTGGCGGGCAAGGGGCTGCTCGTCCTGAGTTCCCGGGTAGCGGTCGCTCGAGGCGCCGGGCAACCGGCGTCCCAGAGAGATGATCACCGGCCCCGCACGGGGCACACAGAACCCGGCTTACAGCCCGCGCTCGGTCCACCTCTCCACTCGACGCGGGGTTGGTCGCCGGCGTGGCCACGCCGCGGATGGCGGGCCGGCGCCCGCTCTCGAGTTGCTCGATTTGACGCTGCCGGGTGCCCAATGCTAGGGTGCAAGCGACCGCGGAAACGATTACACGGAGAGCAATTCCGATGGCGCTGATCGGTGTGCTGACTTTCTCCGACGGGCGTGACTTCGTGCACCGCGACCTGGAGCAGTTCGAACGTCAGGTCGAGGACTCGCTGGCGGGTCGCTTGCGAGAGGCCGGACATCAGGTGGTGCGGGCGGACCAGCCGATCACGAGCAGCGACCTGGCGTCGCGGGAGGGGCGCCGCATCCAGGCGGCGAACCCCGACCTGGTGATCTTCAGCCTGCCGGTCTGGGCCTTTCCCCACTTCTCGATGCTGGCGGCCGACGCCATCAGCGCGCCGCTGCTCCTCTTCTCCAGCCTGCAGCCCCAATATCCCGGCATGGTGGGCATGCTGGCCGCCGCCGGGTCGCTGGACCAGATCGGCCGGCGGTACGGGCGTGCCTGGGGCACGATCGAGGAGCCCGAGGTCTGGCGGCGGGTCGAGCAGCACGTCCACGCCGGCCATGCCGTCACCTCGCTCCGGGGCTCCGTCTTCGGTCGCTTCGGAGGCCGGCCGATGGGCATGTACACCGCGGTCGCCAACCCCGACGAGTGGCTGCCCCGCTTCGGCGTCGACGTCGAGGAGATCGACCAGTGGGAGATCGTCCGACGCTCGGACGCGGTCCCCGCGAGCCGCGCCCGTGCGGGCCGTGAATGGCTCGAGCGCCATGCCGGTCAGGTCCGCTACGACGGGCGATTCCTGACTCCGGAGATCCTGGAGCGTCAGGTCCGCTCCTACCACGCCCTCCGCGAGTTGATCGACGAGTGGCACCTGGATTTCAGCGGGATCAAGGGTCAGCCGGAGTTGACGACACATTTCTGCACCATGGACGTGACCGAGGCCTTCCTCAACGA
>JBAPVZ010000037.1:0-1856 GCA_049283435.1 Candidatus Dormiibacterota bacterium | reverse complement strand
GCACTCCAGGTCCCCGTCGAAGGACTGCATCCGGCGGCCGGTTGGAACGCGTGCTTCGTGAAGGCCCTGGCGCAGGCGGGCGGATACCGCAACATCGGCGTCGCGGTCGAGGTCGAGGGCGGCCTCGTCGTACCGGTCCTGCGCGACGTGCCCGACGCGCCGGCCGCTCAGGTCGCCGAGCGACTGCGCGAGCTCGCCGCGCGTGCGCGCCGCGGCGCGTTGACACCGGACGAGGTGGCGGGCGGGGAGATCACGATCACGAACGTCGGCTCGACCGGCACGCTGGTCGCGTTCCCGCTCGTCAATCCCGGCCAGCCCGCCATCCTCTGCCCGGGTCAGGCGACCAACGGCGGCCTGCTCCTGACCCTCTGCTACGATCGCCAGTCGATGGACGAGGATCAGGCGGACCGGCTGCTCCAGCGGGTGGGCGCCTCACTTCAGGAGCTGGCAGCATGAGCGACCTTTGCGCCGTCATCGAGGTTCCGACCGGGAGCCGCAACAAGTACGAGCTCGATCACGACACCGGCAAGGTCTGGCTCGACCGGCGCCTCTTCACCTCGATGCAGTACCCCGCCGAGTACGGGTTCATCGACGGCACGCTGGCCGAGGACGGCGATCCGCTCGACGTGCTCGTCGCGGTGCAGGACCCGACGTTTCCCGGCTGCCACATCGCGGTGCGGCCGATCGCCCTCATGCAGATGGCGGACGAGAAAGGGCCGGACGCGAAGATCCTCGCCGTCCCGAGCTGGGACACCTCGTTCGGCTGGAACGACATCGGCGACGTCCCGGAGCAGCTGCTGAACGAGATCAAGCACTTCTTCGAGCGCTACAAGGATCTTGAGAAGGGCAAGTTCTCGAAGGTCGACGCCTGGCTCGACCGGGCGGCGGCGGAAGCCGAGATCAGGGCCTCCCAAGAGCGCTTTTCGGCACACGCGTGAGCACGGCCTCCGCGTTCGCGACGCTCTCGCCGACGACGCTTGCCGACGAGCTCGGGCGCGCGCAGGTGATGGATCTCGGGATCCGCCCGCTGTGGGCCGGAGCGCCGCGCATCGCGGGCCCCGCGTACCCGGTCTCCTGCCCGGCGGGCGACAACCTGATGCTCCACGCTGCGATCCATCGGGCTCCTGCCGGCTCGGTCGTCGTCGCCGTGGCCGGGGACTGCGACTACGCGATGGCGGGCGGCAACGTCTGCGCGATCGCGCAGCGCCGTGGCATCGCCGCGTTCGTCGTCGACGGGGTGATCCGGGATCTCGCGGAGACTCGCGAGCGGGGGTTCCCCGTCTTCGCGCGCGGCGTGATGCCGGTGCCGGGCGCGAAGGACGCGGTCGGCGTGCTGAACGGCGCGGTGACCTGCGGCGGCGTACGGGTCGAGCCCGGCGACATCGTCGTCGCCGACGAGGAGGGGGTCGTCGTCGTGCCGCGGCAGCAGGCGGAGCAGGTGCTCGCCCGGGGCCGCGGGCGCGAGGCGAACGAGGCGGCGCAGACGCTCGACGAGTGGGCGGATGCGCACCGGCGACGCGTCGACGAGGCGCTCCGCCGGCTCGGCATCGACGGCTGAGCCCATCCCGGCGCCACCGTATCCTGAGTCGGTCATGGGAGAGCCGCGCCGCGGGTGGGGGCCGCTGCGATGGTGGGAGGAGCAGCCGACGCCCACGCAGGTCGTCGTGTCGTCGATCGTCTTCGGGCTCGTCTTCTTCTTCCTGAACTACGTTCCGTTCGCCCAGCCGCTCGTGCGCTCGCTCGGCTACGCGGTCATCGAGGGCGGCCTGTTCGTCGCCATCGCGGTCTGGGCCACCCACGCCGAGCACGCGAGCCGGCTGCGACGGGCGGCCGAGGCGCGCGCGGCCGCCGACGAC
>JBAPVZ010000036.1:0-4851 GCA_049283435.1 Candidatus Dormiibacterota bacterium | reverse complement strand
CGCCCGTGCCGGCCGGCGCCGGCCGAACCCGTGCCGCGGCTGGAAGATCTGCTGTGGGCGCTGCCCGGAGTCTGCGTCGCCGTCCTCGCGCGACCGGGGGGAGCCGGCCGGACCGGGAGTGCCGCCGCGATCGCGGCCGTGCTCGGCGGTTCGCTGTCCGCCTTCGGCACGACGGTCGCGCTCGTCGACGCGAACGCAGACGACGAGCGCTCCTGGGCTCCGCTCGGGATCAACGGCAGCCCACCCCCGTTGGCCGACCTCGTGCGTGCCCTCGGGCGCGGCGAGCCGCCACCGCGGGGTGGCTATGGTGGCGCACCGACCCTGGTCGTGTATCCCGACCGACCGCGCCGGAACGGGGCGTACGCGCCCGCCGAGGTGAAGCGCGTCGCGGCCTACCTGCGAACGCAGCACGTCGTCGTCGTCGTCGACCTGCCGCCGCTGCCGGCGGTCGGGGACGCGGCCACGGCCGCGATCACGGCCGCCTGGATCGCGGAGGCGAATGCGGTCGTGCTGCCGGCGACGGCCGACGAGACGTCCCTCAGCGGCGCACTGCATTTCCTCGCGCTGGAGAGCATGCGGGGCCGTCCGCTCGTCGTCGGCTGGATCGGCCGGCGGCCACGCCGGGGCCGGGCGACGCCGGAGGCGGTCGCGCTCTCGCACCAGATGGAGAGCCATGCGGCTCGCGTCGTCGAGCTGCCCGACGACGACGCGGGCACGGTGGCGCTGCTGCAGCGGCGGCCCGAGCAGGAGGTGTCCGAACCGCTCCGGCAGGGCTATCAGCGGCTCGCCGGGGCAGTCGCGGTCGTCGCGAGACCGGCATGATCGCGAAGGCGCTGTTCCGCCGGGACGGCGATGCCGGGCCGCATCCGCACCCGGGTGTGCGCGAGGTCGGCATCGCGTTCCTCGTCGACCTCACGGCGTGGCTTGGTCGGTGGCAGGGTCCGGTGCCCTCCCACGTCGAGTACCCCCTGGAGCCGCTGCGGGACATCGACGACGCCGCCCTCCGGCTCGGACGGTACGTCGCACCGGAGGTGCTCGACCGCTGGCGGCAGGCGCTCCGGCCGTTCTTCGAGGCCGTTGCCGATTTCGTCGTCGAGGTCGCCGACGTCGTGATCGAGCCCGACCCCAGCGGCGCCCCCTGCTGCGACATCCGCTTCCGCGATCAATCGCACGCGCGTGAGCTCGACGCATCGGTGCGGCAGCCCCGGCGGTGGCACCTCCGGCTCTGGGTCGAGCCTGACGGGCGGCACGTCCTCGACGCCAGGCTGCGCCCGGGCTGAGCGCTCGACGTCCGCTGCCGGTGCTGGTCAGGCCGGCCCATGGCCGGCGGCGACCGCCAGGTAGGCATCCTGGAGTCGCTGGCGAACGGTCCTGCCGTCGAGCGCGGGATCGCAGGGGACGCCGAGCTGTTCCTGACGGAGCTCGGTCATGAAGCGGTCCCAGAGCTCGGGGCCGCCCTCCTCGAGCAGGCGCGCCCGGATCGAGAGCTCCTCGCTGACCGGCAGCCATCGGCGTCCCCAAGACCCGAGCGAGGCCATGACCGGCACCAGCTCGATCAACGGCTCGGTCAGGCTGTAGATCGCCTTCTGCTTGTGCGTGGGGTCGTCCCGCCTGGTGAGCAGTCCCAGCTCGACCAGCCGCCGCAGCCGGTTGGCGAGGATGTTGGACGCGATTCCCTCCTGCGATCCGTTCAGCAGCTCACGGAAGTGCCGCCGGCCCCCGAAGATCATGTCGCGGAGGATCAGCAGGCTCCACCGATCGCCGAATACCTCGAGCGACAGGTTGATCGGGCACCCCGAACGGTGAGTCGTCAGCGGGCCGGCCGCGGGAACTGATTGCATTCCGGGATCAGCTTAGGCTAGGGTTCATCTGGTTGCGATCTGCAATCAGTATGCAAGAAGGAGCTGACCATGGCCAGGCTGATCTACACGGCGATCACGTCGCTCGACGGCTACATCGCGGACGAGGACGGCAACTTCGACTGGGCGGAGCCAGATCAGGAGGTGCACTCCTTCGTCAACGATTTCGAGCGGCCGATCGGCACCTACCTGTACGGGCGGCGGCTCTACGAGACGATGGTCTACTGGGAGACCGCCCACACGCTCGCGGACCCGCCGCCACACGTACGAGACTTCACCGCGATCTGGCAGGCGGCTGACAAGGTGGTCTACTCCCGGACGCTGGAGACCGCGTCCAGCGCGAGGACGCGGATCGAGCGGGACTTCGACCCGGGCGCGGTCCGGGAGCTGAAGGCACGGGCCACGCGTGACCTCAGCATCGGCGGTCCCGAGCTGGCCGCTCAGGCCCTCGCGGCGGGCCTGGTCGACGAGTGCCATCTGTTCCTCTCGCCGATCGCGGTCGGCGGTGGCAGGCCGTCCCTCCCCCGCCAGGTCCGTCTGCCGCTCGCCCTGCTGGACGAGCGCCGGTTCGGGAACGGCGTCGTGCACCTCCATTACCGCATCGGCGGCTGAGCACCGCCGCCCCCTCGTCGCCGCCCGCACACCGCGTGGCATACTAGTTAGCAATGCTAATTAGGCTCGCTAACTGATGGCGAAGCTGGCGGTGCGGACGGTGGCGTCCCCCCCGGGGCGAGCCGGCGATGCTCCGCGGGGTGAGGCGAGGGGGACCGATCCGGACACGGCCGAGCTCGCGATGCGCCTGCGGTTGGCGATGACCCGGTTGCGGCGCCGGCTGCGGCAGGAGTCCGCGATCGGGCTGTCCCAAACGGACATGTCGGCGCTCGCGATGGTGCTCCGCGAGGGACCGATCGGACTCGGCGAGCTCGCCCAGGCGGAGGGCGTGCGGCCACCGAGCATGACGCGCATCGCGAGCGGGCTCGAACGCCAGGGCCTGGTCTCCCGGCACGTCGACCCCGCGGATCGGCGTCGTGCCTCGTTGCAGGTGACGACGTCCGGCCGGCAGCTGGTGGAGCGCAACCGGCGCCGCAAGAACGCCTACCTGGCCAGGCGGCTCAACGGCCTGTCCGCCGCCGACCTGGTGACGCTGGACGCTTCGATCGCGATCCTGGAACGCCTGGTCGAGCCTGCATGATCGGCAAGGGGGCGCTGCGCGAGGTCCGCAAGACCTTCACCTCCCTGTCCGTCCACAACTACCGCCTCTTCTTCACCGGCCAGGTGATCTCCGCCAACGGCACCTGGATGCAGCAGGTCGCCCAGTCCTGGCTGGTCCTGCATCTCACGCACAGCGCCCTGGCGCTCGGCGTCACGTCGGCCCTGCAGTTCTCTCCCGTCCTCATCGCCGGCACCTGGGGCGGCGTGATCGCCGATCGCGTCGACAAGCGCAAGGCACTCTTCCTCACGCAGGCGGGATTCGGCTTGAACAGCGCCGTCGCGGCGACGCTCGTCCTGTCCGGCCACGCGAACGTCTGGACGGCCTGGGCGTTCGCGCTCGCCGGCGGCTGCGTCCGCGTCTTCGACAATCCGATCCGCCAGTCCTTCGCGTCCGAGATGGTCGGGCCGAAGCTGGTCGCGAACGCGGTCAGCCTGAACAGCACCGTCTTCACCTCGGCCCGGATCATCGGGCCTTCGATCGCGGGTGGTTTGATCTCGTTCTTCGGCATCGGTTGGTGCTTCGTGATCGACGCCTGCTCGTACGCGGCGGTCATCACCGCACTGTCGTTGATGCACCCCCAGGAACTGTTCCGCTCGACCCGGGCTCGGTCGCACACGTCGGGATTCCGGCAGATCATCGAGGGGCTGCGGTATGCCTGGGGCGATCCCGAGCTGCGCATGCCGCTGCTCATGATGGCCGCCGTCGGGATGCTCGCGATCAACTTCAACGTGCTGCTGCCGCTCGTCGCGACACGCGTCTTCCACGGGAGCGCCGGGCTCTACGGCGTGCTCTACTCGATGATGGGCATCGGGGCCCTCTGCGGAGCGCTCTACAGCGCGAATCGCGCTCGGCCGACGCTCCTGCTGCTGGTCGGCGCCGCGACGACGTTCGGCGCCTGCCTCCTGCTCGCCGCCGGCATGCCGATCCTCCCGCTGGAATTCCTCGTGCTGATCCCGCTCGGCGCCGCGATGACGGTCTACCAGGCAGGCACGAACTCCAGCCTGCAGCTGCGCGCGAAGCCGGAATTCCGGGGCCGGATCATCTCGCTCTACGTCCTTCTCTTCAACGGCACGACACCGATCGGCGGCCCGATCGTCGGCTGGATCGCGCAACAGTGGGGCGCTCGGGTCGGGCTCGCGGTCGGCGGAACGACGGCTCTGCTCGTCGGCGCCGTCGGCTTCCTCTGGCTCCGCGCCCGGCGCAACGCCGCGCGGGCGAACCTGACCGCGGCCTCCTGACCGAGCGGCGGTCGTACGCTGCGCCCGTGAAGCTGCACGGCGTCGGCGTCTCGCCGGGGTCGGCCGCCGGCCCGCTGCATGTCGTCCTTCCCGAGCCGTCCGGGTCGAGCGGCGGTGCGAGCGGCGGCATCGAGATCGTCCGGGCGGCCGCCGATCGCGCGTCCCAGGAGCTGCTCCGGCTGGCCGCCGGCGTGCGCGAGCAAAATCCTGAGGGCGCGGACGTGCTCGAGGCGCAGGCGATGCTGAGCGTCGATCCGGCAGTCGAGCCAGACGTCGTGGCCGCGCTCGCGGACGGATCGACGCCTGCCGCCGCCGTCCGCCGCGCGTTCGAGACCCAGGCGGCGACCGTGGCAGAGCTCGACGACCCCTACCTCGCGGCGCGCGCCGACGACGTCCGCGAGGCGGGAAGGTGCGTCACCGCGGCACTGGCCGGGCGCAGCGCCGCCCGTCTGGACGGTCTGCGGGAGCCGGCGATCGTCGTCGCCGCCGAGCTCGCGACCGCCGACACCCTCGCCGTCGATCCACATCTGCTGCTCGGCAT
>JBAPVZ010000035.1:0-5908 GCA_049283435.1 Candidatus Dormiibacterota bacterium | reverse complement strand
GGGTCGCACGCCGGCTCCGCTCGGGCGGGCGCGCGGGACGGACCGTCGTCCTGCGGGTGCGGTTCGACGACTTTTCCCGGGCCACCCGATCGCGCACGCTGGTGCACGCGACGACCGGCACCGACGTGCTGCTGGCGACCGCACGAGCGCTGCTCCACGACCTGCAGCCCGCGATCGAGCGACGCGGGCTGACCCTCGTCGGCATCGCCGTCGGCAACCTGGACGACGGTGCGTTCCAGCTCGAGCTGCCGTTCGAGCGCGATCGACAGTCGGCGCTCGACCGCGCCGTCGATCAGCTCCGTGACCGCTTCGGCAGCGACGCGATCACGCGCGGGGTGCTGCTGGGACGCGAGCTGCGTCCACAGGTGCCGCTCCTGCCGGACTGATCGCCGCGAGGACGGCGTCCAGCAGCCCGGGGAAACGCCCGTTGAGATCGTCCCGGCGCAAGCAGACCAGTCGCTGCCGGCCGTCGACTCTCGTCGTCGTGACACCCGACTCGCGCAACACGCGGTAGTGGTGCGAGAGCGTCGACTTGTGGAGGTCGATGCCGTCACCGCAGGTCCCGCAGCTCTCCTCTCCCTGCCGGTCGAGCCGGCTCACGATCTCCAACCGCACCGGGTCCGCGAGCGCGTGCATCACCTCGACGAACGAGATGTCGACCGTCGCAGGGTGCACCGGTCCAGGCATGGCGCAACGATACACCGCCCTCAGCAACAGTTGCATGAACATCCTACTTTCTCCGGCAACACCGTCCGGCGAGCTACTCACACCAACCGTGATCACGTTCGCGTGAGGCGCCTCCCCGGTCGGTCAGGTAGCCTTCCGGCGCGTGAGTCCCCCTCGCTATCCCCGGCGCGGGCGAGACGGTCGCAGCGGGGCACCCTCCGGCTTCCGCGGCTACCGGCCGCCGTCGTACCCGACCCGGCCGCCGGCTCGTGGCGGCGGACGGTCGCCGCGGCGGGGCGGCCCACGACGGTCGCCGTTCCGGACGGTCGGGCTCGTCGTGCTGCCGTTCGTGCTCTCCGGCCTGATCGCGGTCGGCGCGTACTTCTATCCGATCGCCGCCGTCGCGCTGCAGCAGACCGGCCAGCAGGGGGGCACCGCGGCCGGCCCCGCGGTCGCGCCCGGGGCACCGTTCACGATGCTGCTCATGGGTTCCGACAACGACGCCAAGTTCCAGGGCAACCCGTTGACCCAGTCGATGATCCTGGTCCGCGTCGACCCGACGACGAAGCAGGTGGCGATGCTCTCCATCCCTCGCGACCTCTATGTCCATCTCAGCACCGGCGGTTACCAGAAGATCGACGCCGCCTATTCGGCGGGAGGCGCGACGGCCGCCGTGCAGACGGTCGAGCAGGATTTCAACGTGCATATCGACTACTGGGCCTGGATCGGACTGACCGGCCTCGTCAAGCTCGTCGACCTGGTCGGCGGCATCGACATCTCGCCGACCAATCCGGTGCTCGACGATCAGTATCCGAATGACGTCGGCACGTCCAATCCGTACAGCCTGGGCCGGATCGCCGTGCTGCCCGGATCGCAGCATCTGAACGGCACGCAGGCGCTGCAATATGTGCGCTCGCGACACGACGACATACGCGAGGATTTCGGGCGCTCGTTCCGCCAGCAGCAGGTCCTGCTCGCGCTCCGCGTCAAGGCCAAGCAGCTCAACGCCGCCGACCTCCCCGACCTCATGGGCGGCCTCCAGGGGCAGTTCAAGACGAGCATGAGCCTGACCGAGATGCGCGGGCTGCTCCCCCTGGCGAATCAGGTCCAGCCCGGCTCGATCCACCAGGTCGTTCTGGTCGGCGGCTACACGAGCAACGGCTACGCGCAGGGCGAGCAGGTGCTGATGCCGAACTGGAACCTGATCCAGTCGACCGCCCACCAATACTTTCCGGCGGCCTGATGCCACACGCCACCCGAGTGAGGCCACGCCGAGGGATCGCACCCCAGACAACTCGGCAAGCTCCGTTTCCCGGGGGCCCCGGGTGACCTCACCCCAGAAAACTCCGCAAGCTCCGTTTCCCGGGGGCCCCGAGTGACCTCGCCCCAGAAAACTCCGCAAGCTCCGTTTCCCGGGGGCCCCGGGTGATGGTGCGCAGCCGGGGCTTCCGTGTCCTCGTCGTCCTGGTCCTCGCCGTGCTGTTCGGCGTCGGGTTGTACGCCTGGCTCGGCACCTTGAGGAATACGTCCGCGCTGAACGGGAAGGTGGTGCCGCCCGACCAGATGAGCGCGCGGTTCAGCCTGCCGGGAACGATCGTCGTCGCCCAGGGCGGGAACCTCTACCGGCTCCAGAACGGGCAGTTCACGCGCATCGCGAGCGGCCAATGGTCGCAGCCGGCGGTGACTCCCGACCACCAGCACGTGATCGCGGTCAGCCGCCAGGCCAACGTCTCCAATCTGTACGAGCTGAGCATGAGCGGCCAGATCCAGCGGCAGCTGACGAACAACGCATCGAACCAGGTCGACCTCAACCACTGGAGCTTCTATCCGCGAGTCTCGGCAGACGGCTCGACGCTGTTCTCGAGCTTCGACAAGAAGCTGTGCGCCGGCTGCTATCTCGTCGACCTCTCCATCTACAGCCAGGCGCTACAGGGCACGCAGAGCCAGGCACGCGATTGGAGCACGCCGAACCAGGGCACCGGGGGTGACGTCTCGCCGATCCCCCTCGCCTCGGGTGTGATCTACGCCAAGTTCGAGGTGGAGGGTGGCAGTGACCAGATCTACTCGCAGATCTGGTACCAGCGCGCCGCGGGCACGCCGGGCACGCCGCTCTCGCCGGGCAACCAGAGCTGTCAGCAGCCGGCTCTCTCACCGAACGGCGCCCAGCTCGCGATGGTGTGCTCGGCGATCGGCGGCACGACCCAGCAGCTCGTCGTCGCTCCCCTCGATCTGGGTCAGTTCACGCTCGGTGCCCAGACCGTGCTCGCGACCGGCCTGCCGGGCGCACCGGCCTGGGCACCCGGTGGTAGATCCCTGGTCTACTTCGTGCCGCAGTCCGGGCAGACCGGCCCGATACAGTTGTTCTCGGTGCAGATCCCGACCCAGGGCGTCGCAACGCCGAAGGCGGTGACGACGAACGCCGACTTCGACTCGACCGCGCCGCCGGCCTGGTATTCGTAGGCCGTGTCGCCGGTCGCCCGCGCCGAGCGCTTGGTGAGATCGACGGAGCAGGTCGCTCCCACATGCTCAACTCGTCTTCGGCTCCCGCGGGCGCTGCAGCGCCCGCACCCGAGCGACCGCGGCATGGTCAGAGAGCGCCGCGTCGTAGAGCCCTGCCAGATCGGCCTTCAACGCGGTCCGGGATCCGCCGTCCAGGTAGACCATGTGGCCCGACGGGTAGTCGCGGACCGTGAGGTTCCCACGTACGGTCGGGTCCTGCAGCGGCATCCGGGCCAGGTCGGTCGCGGTCTGCGAGAACGGCGTCACCGAGTCGAAGTAGCCGTTCGCGGAGAGGACACGCAAGTCGACATTGAGCGCCATCGTCGCGGCCAGGTCGCCGGCCGTGTAGAGCACGAGGTGACCGTCCGAGTCGATCCCCTTCTCGGCGCCCGTCGGATCGGTGTGGTGGAAGTCCCAATTCGCGAAGGCCTGATCGTTGAGATCCGTGAACGACGAGGTCGACGTGAAGCGCAGGCCGTCCTGCAGATAGCTGTTCCACATCGCGGTGTAGGCGCCATTGACCGCTGTCATCGTCGCGTCGTTGCCGCCGGACAGCGGGTCGATCGCGCCGGCGATGCCGGTGTTTACCCCGACCGAGCGGCCGTCGTAAGCGCCGAGCACCTGGCCCTCGGATTGCAGCAGCGTGGTCAGGAAGTGGAGCCGGCCCTCGGCGTCCGTGTCGGCGACGTTGAGCCCCTCCCAGCTCGTCAGCACGACCGGTGAGATGCCCGAGTCCTCGCTGAGCGTCTGCACGGTCGCCGGGCTCGCATTCGGGAAGGCGGCGAGCGCCTGCGCGTAGTCGTGCTGCGCGAACGGCACGACGGTGTCCATGAAGCTGCGGAGGTCGGCCGGCGCCGGCGCTCTCGTCACCTTGCCGTGGTACCAGGCGTCGGCGCAGAGCGTCGGGAGCAGCCCGACCGGGTTCCCCGCCTGCGTGTAGTCGAGGATCGACGACTGGAGCGTGACGCCGTTGAGGTCGACGCCGGCCTCGTGCAGCACATAGGCGAGGACGCAGCTGCGAGCCGTTCCGTAGGACTCACCGTAGAGGAACTTCGGGGAATCCCAGCGGTCAAAGCGCGTCAGATAGCGCTCGACGAACTGGCAGAGCGAGCGCGCGTCCTGGTCGACGCCCCAGAAGTCCTTGTTCACGTGCGGCGCGATCGCGGCCGAATACCCGGTGCCGACCGGGTTGATGAACACGAGGTCCGAGCGGTCGAGCAGGCTGTCCGGGTTCGGCTCCATCGTGTAGGGCGCCGGGGGCGTAAAGGACGGCATCGAGGTCCGGAGGCGCAGCGGCGCGTAGGACCCGAGCAGGAGGTAGACCGAGGAAGATCCGGGGCCGCCGTTGTAGAAGAACGTGAGTGGTCGAGTTGTCGGCTTCGCGCCGTCGGCGGTGAAGGCGACGGAGAAGATCTTCGCCGCCGGCTGGGAGCTGCTCGGATCGACGGTCACCAGGTGCCCGGCGGTCGCCGTGTATGCGATCGCCCGGCCGCCGATCGTCGTCGTGTGATGGGTCACCGCGGCGTTCTCGCTCCGATCCGTGATCGAGTCCTGTGGCCCGTTGCCGTACGCGGTCGGGTCGCTGCAAGGCTGGTCGGCGTCGGCCATTTCGATCTCCTCCGAGATGACGGACAGGGAGAGGCGCGCTGCGGGTCGCCATCTCAGTGTCGCTTCGCGCGGCCGATCCTGCTCGTCCCCCGCCGAGGACTTTCCGTGCGTTCGCGAAGCCGCAGAGCCCTGTCGTTGGTGGACTTCGCATGCGGGGCCTGCGTGCCGATCGGCCGGGACCATGGCCTCTCTGGACCGGCCCTGCTACGCCGGCGAACGTTGGGCGGCTCAGACCAGTCGGAACCGCGAGCCGGCGGCCGAGGCCACGGTCCGCGAGTGCCTCACCAGCTGCGGTTTCCGCGCGCGCGACGGCTTCGAGCCACAGCGACCGCAGATCTTCGCGAAGGTTCGCCGGTTGCGCTGTAGGGCGCCCAGGACGGCCTCCACCTCGTCCGGCGCCCGGAAAGTGGCCGTCGGGACAGCTCGTCCGGTTCCGCCATGCCGAGGAGGCTTGGGGTGTTCCAATCGAACCGAATCCTAAGGTCCGTTGACAGCCGTCGAGGTTGCCCGAGGAGCTCGCAAACAGTCAGCACGGACGGCCTTTCTGTAAGCGGATCGCCGTCCGCGCAGGCTCCGCGTGTCCACCGTCGACGGCGTGGCACACTCGAGGGGATGATCGACGGCGAGGTCGCGCGTGCGCTGGTCGGCCGCTTCTACGAAGACCTGTGGAATCGCTGGGACGATGCCGCGGTGGATGACGTGTTAGCCCCCGGCTTCAGCTTTCGCGGATCGCTCGGCCAGGAGACCGCCGGCCGCGACGGATGGCGGAGCTATCGCGACCAGATCCGGCGTGGGTCACCGGACTTCCACAACGAGGTCATCGATCTCGTAGCCACTGGCGACCGTGCGGCCGTGCGCCTGTGCTATGCAGGTACTCATTCCGGTCCCCTGCTGGGCGTCGCGGCGACAGGCCGTCGGTTCAGCTACAGCGGCGCAGCATTCTTCACGGTGCGCGGTGGGAGCCTTACCGAGGCTTGGGTTCTCGGCGACCTCGACGGTCTTAAGCGGCAACTCACCTGACCGCCCGCAAGCCGATTCGTCAGCGTGCTGCCTCTGAGTAAGCCGCTGCGGGGCGGGTCGTATGACGATCGACTACCCGACATCGAGCCGAGACGGCCGAACGCGGTTCCTGCTC
>JBAPVZ010000034.1:0-3426 GCA_049283435.1 Candidatus Dormiibacterota bacterium | reverse complement strand
ACAGGCTCGCCTCGGCGTGTCGTGCGTCGGGCGCCGGCTCGACGGCGCCCGACGCACAGAGCCGCTGCTCGACGTAGCGCGCGTACAGCGCGGCTCCGGTCGGCGGCCGGCTCGTCGTCGGGGGAAGATGGCAGGCCAGCTGCAGCCTCGGCATGCAGCACCGATCCTACCTACGACCGCATCATGGACCGGTGGTCCAGGAGTCGGTGCTCGGCGTCGTCGTCGACTGCGTCGACATGCGCGAGGCGGTCGCCGAGATCGTCCGGCTGGCAGAGCTCGGGCGGGCCGGCGAGCAGCCGGAGACCCGGCTCGTCGCGACCGTGAACCCGGAGTTCGTGATGCGGGCTCGCCGCGACGTGGTGTTCCGGCGGGTGCTGGCGGGCGCCGCGCTGCGGGTGCCGGACGGCACCGGCGTCGTCTGGGCGCTGCGTCGCGCCGGTCATCGCGATGCGGTTCGCGTGGCCGGGGTCGATCTGGTGCCGCGGCTCGCCGAGGCCTGCGCCAGGCACCGGCTGTCCCTCTACCTGCTCGGTGCGCAACCCGGGGTCGCGGCGGCGGCGGCCGCTCGGCTGCAGGCCCGGGTCCCGGGCCTTCGCATCGTCGGCGCCGAGCCCGGCTCGCCGTTGCCGGAAGACGATCTCGATCAGGCGCGGGCGATCCGCGATGCCGCTCCCGATCTCCTCCTCGTCGCGTACGGCGCGCCCAAGCAGGAGCTCTGGATCGCGCGGAACCGGCATCGCCTCGGCGGTCCGGTCGCGATCGGCGTCGGGGGCACGTTCGACTTCCTGGCCGGCCGGGCCCGGCGCGCTCCGGCTGCCTGGCAGCGCCTGCATCTGGAGTGGGGCTGGCGGCTCGTCCGTGAGCCGTGGCGTGTCCGGCGGATGGCGACCCTGCCGCAATTCGCGATGCTCGTCCTCCTGGGCCGCAGTTGACGTCGAGCGCGAACGAGCACAGGCGTGCTCGCGTTCTTAGGATGGAGCGGGCTTGCCCATGGACCTCTCGATCGTCGTTCCCTGTTACAACGAGCAGCGACGGCTGCTGCCGGCGCTCGGCGCGCTCTACTCGTATCTCGAGAACGCCGGCCTCGACCATGAGCTGATCCTGGTCGACGACGGCAGCACCGACGCGACGCTCGCGCTGATGCGCCGTGCGGCCGCGCGCCGGCACGACGTGTGCGTCGTCGCGATCTCGCCGAATCGTGGCAAGGGGCGGGCGGTCGCCGAAGGGGTGCGGGTCGCGAGCGGGGCGACGGTGCTGGTGACGGACGCCGATCTCTCGACGCCGATCGAAGAGCTGGCGAAGCTGGAAGCAGCACTCGACGCCGGCGCCGACATCGCGATCGGCTCGCGGGCGGCGCCGGGAGCCCGCGAGGTCGACCAGCCACTGCATCGCCGCGTGATGGGCAAGACGTTCAACCGGCTCGTGCGCGCGCTGCTGCTGCCCGGGTTCCGCGACACCCAGTGCGGGTTCAAGCTGTTCCGGGGCGAGGTCGCGCGGTCGCTGTTCGCGGATCTGCAGACGAACGGATTCGCGTTCGACGTCGAGATCCTGTGGCGGGCACAGGAGGCGGGCCGCCGCGTCGCCGAGGTGCCGGTCCGCTGGTTCAACTCCGACTCCTCCAGCGTGGCGCCGATCACCGCTTCGGCGGCGATGCTCAGCGATCTCGTCTCGTTGCGCATTGCAGCCGGTGCGCGCCGGCTCGCCTCGGACCAGTGGCTGAGCGGCGGGAGCGAGCGGTGAGCGACGCCGGGACTTCCGGCGCTCGCATGGCCGGCGCCGGCGCGACATCTGAGCCGGACACTGTTAGGATCATCCGCAGGAGCTTTTCGGGCTCCGGCGACAGCATGGCAGGAGGTGGAATGCGTTGAGGTGGCTCCAGCTGTGGGTGCTCATGGGGGCCGATCGGTATCGCCGCTGGCAGCGAGGCCAGGGCATGGTGGAGTACGCGCTGATCCTGGTCCTGGTCGCCATCGTCGTCATCGTCGCGCTCGGTGCACTGGGCGGGCAGATCAATTCGGTCTTCACCCATATCACTGCGACCCTGAAGAACAACAACCACTGACGGATCCCCGCCCGGCGGCCTGTCAATCAGGCGGCACCCGACCCTGCAGGAAAGGGATCGCCGCCGACTTGAAGTCGCGGGCGGGCACGGCATTCGTGTGCGTGCGACCGTGGATCGGATCGTAGCGGCCGTGCCGCAGCGCCGCGGCGAGTTCGGGCGCGTCGCGCGCGATCCTGTCCTGGTCGCCGGCGATGATATCGATCGGCGTCTCGATCTCGGCGATCTGCTCGTCCGTCAGCGCCCGATGGTCCCCGAGGATGCAGCAGGCGAGCGCCTCCAGGTCGTTGATCGGGCGGGCGACGGCGAACCGGTAGAACATCTCCGCGTCGGGGTCGTCGATGGTCTCGTCGCCACGCATTCGTGCGGCGATGAGGTCCGCCTTGCGGGTGTCGGAAGAGGCGCCCTGCCGGAGGCCGATGCCGGCGAGCACGGCTCGGCGCAGGCGCTCGGGGTGGTGATAGGCGAGATAGAGGCCGATGCGGGCGCCCATCGAGTAGCCGAGGAAGTCGGCGCGGTCGATCTCCAGATGGTCGAGGAGCCGGACCGCATCCTCGGCCATGTCGAGGAGGGAGTATCGCGCGGGATCGTGCGGCTTTTCCGAGTGCCCGTGGCCACGCAGGTCGGGGCCGACGACCCGAAAGCCGGCCTCGACGAGCGACTGCTGCCAGCGGGACCCCACCCAGTTCAGCTCGTAATCGCTGCAGTAGCCGTGCACGAGCAGGATCGGCGGGGAGGCGGGATCACCGGCGGTGACGTAATGAATCCGGAGACCGGCCGAATCGAACACGGGCATCGATCTCATCGTAGGGGGATGGGGGCGCCGGTCAGGCAGCGAAGCGCAGCTCGGCGCCGGGCGTCGCTGCGGGGCGCCGCGAACCGGGTGCTGGCGCGTTGACGCGGGAACCCCGCCTGCGCTTGCGCCACGTGCCGAGCGGCCGTCTGCTTGCCGATCGCGTGCGGGAGCCGCGGGGAATGCTCGGCCGGGGCGTGGGGCTGATGTTCCAGCCCTCGCTGCCGCCCGGCGACGGATTGTGGATCAGCCCCTGCAGCGGGATTCACATGGTCGGGATGCGGTTCGCGATCGACGCCGTCTTCCTGGATCGCCGAGGGCGCGTCGTGCGGGTCGTCGCCGCGCTCCGGCCCTGGCGTTTCGTGCCGTTCGTCTGGCGCGCCGCGAGCGTCGTCGAGCTGCCGTCGGGCACTGCGCTCGGCGCCGGCGTCCAACGCGGCGACGAGCTGCGCTTCGAGTTGGGCGATGGGGTGCGGCCGGGAGCCGAGGCTCCGCGCGACCACGGTTGAACGCGGCTTCGGGGTGGGGGGCCCGAGCGCCGGCAAGGGGTCGCTACGCAGCGTCGGAAGGGGCC
>JBAPVZ010000033.1:0-7153 GCA_049283435.1 Candidatus Dormiibacterota bacterium | reverse complement strand
GGCTCGGTCCGCGCAACCTCCGCGCCGAGAACGCGGCCGCGGCGGCGCTGACCGTCGGCCTCGCCAGCGCCGGCGACAGCTGACTCGGGGCCGTTCTGGGCCACCCTACAATCCGGGGGTGGCGCAGGACCTGATCCGCAACTTCTGCATCATCGCGCACATCGACCACGGGAAGTCGACGCTCGCCGATCGGTTGCTGGAGGCGACCGGCGCCATCGCCGAGCGCGACATGCGTTCGCAGGTGCTCGACACGCTGGCGCTGGAGCAGGAGCGCGGCATCACGATCAAGCTCCAGGCCGTCCGCATGAGCTACGCCGCGAAGGACGGCCGGACCTACGAGCTGAACCTCATCGACACGCCGGGCCACGTCGACTTCGCGTACGAGGTGTCCCGGTCGCTGGCCGCGTGTGACGGCGCGATCCTCGTCGTCGACGCCGCGCAGGGCGTCGAGGCGCAGACGCTCGCGACCCTCTATCAGGCGGTCGACGCCGACCTCGAGCTGATCCCGGTCGTCAACAAGATCGACCTGCCGGCCGCCGAACCGGAGACGGTGGCCCAGGAGATCATCCACCTGACCGGTCTCGACGAGGACAAGGTGATCTTCGCGTCCGCGAAGCAGGGCGTCGGCATCCCCGAGATCCTGGAGGCGATCGTCGCCGACGTGCCGCCCCCGAAGGGCGATGCCGAGGCGCCGCTCAGCGCCCTCATCTTCGACTCCCACTACGACACCTACCGGGGCGTCATCGTCTACGTGCGGGTGATGGACGGGGACATCCGGCCCGGCACGCGCGTCCGCATGATGAACACCGGCAGCGTCCACGAGGTCGACGAGGTCGGCTGGTTCGCGCCCGGCATGCACGCTTCGGACGGTCTGCGCGCGGGTGAGGTCGGCTACCTGACGGCCGCGATCAAGAACGTGAAGGACGCCCGGGTCGGCGACACGGTGACGAGCGAGCGCGACGGCACCGCGCACGCGCTGCCCGGCTACCGGCCGGCGAAGCCGATGGTGTTCGCCGGCATCTTCCCGACCGTCTCCGAGGACTACCAGGACCTGAAGGACGCGCTGGAGCGGTTCCAGCTCAACGATGCCGCGCTCGTCTACGAGCCCGAGAACTCGGCCGCGCTCGGCTTCGGCTTTCGCTGCGGCTTCCTCGGCCTGCTCCATCTCGAGATCGTCCAGGAGCGGCTGGAGCGCGAGTTCGGGCTGGACCTGATCACGACGGCGCCGACGGTGCAGTACCACGTCGTGCTGCGGACCGGCGAGGAGGTGACGATCGACAACCCCTCGCTCCTCCCGAATCCGATGACGATCGAGCGGGTCGAGGAGCCCTACGTGCGCGTCTCCATCATCGTCCCGAGCGAGTACGTCGGCACCATGATGGAGCTCTGCCAGGATCGCCGGGGGACGTTTCGCAACCTGGAGCATCAGGTCGGCGGCCGCGTCATGCTCACCTACGAGCTGCCGCTGGCCGAGATCGTCCACGACTTCTACGACCAGCTGAAGTCCCGCTCCCGCGGCTACGCGTCGATGGACTACGAGCTGATCGGCGTGCGGGCGGCGCCGCTCGTCAAGCTCGACGTCCTCGTCGCCGGTGAGCCGGTCGACGCGCTCTCCATGATCGTGGAGGAGTCGCAGGCTCGCCACCAGGGACGGCGGCTCGTCGAGCGCCTGCGGGCGATCATTCCGCGCCAGATGTTCGAGGTGCCGGTGCAGGCCGCGATCGGCGGACGGATCGTGGCCCGCGAGACGATCCCGGCGATGCGCAAGGACGTGCTCTCCAAGTGCTATGGCGGTGACATCACGCGCAAGCGCAAGCTGCTCGAGAAGCAGAAGGAGGGCAAGCGGCGCATGAAGCGGGTGGGCGCGGTCGAGATCCCGCAGGAGGCGTTCATGGCGGTGCTCTCGCTCGACTGACCTGGGGAGCAGACCGCTGCCGGCGGGTCGTCGAGATGCGCTACTGGCCGGCGAGCGAGCCCCCGATGCCGCCGACGCTGAAGTACCGGTTGAGGACGGCGAACAGGATGATCGGAGGCAACATCATCATCACCGCACACGCCGAGACCGGCCCCCACTTCACCGCGTTCTGCTGAAAGAACGTCTCCAGGCCAACGGCGGACGTGTAGTTGTTGGCCGAACGCAGAAACACGAGCGCAACGAGATAGTCGTTCCACGCCAGGAGGAAGGCGAAGATGGCCGCGGAGAGCACACCGGGCAGGGGTTGCGAAGCACGATGCGCAGGAAGCCGCCGAACACGCTGGCGCCGTCCATCCACGCCGCCTCCTAGTAAGCGCCCATCATCCATCTCGTGACTGACATCGTCGTGCCGACATAGATGACCATGACGCCCAGCAGACTGTCGACCAGGCCGATCCTGGCAAACAGGATGAACAGGGGGATCACGGCGGAGACGACGGGCAGGGACTGCACGATGAAGAGCACGAGGGTTCGTACGCTGCGTCGTCACCCCTCCCCCCTCCTGCCCGGCAGGCCGTGGCTCGCTGGCCGACGTCGCCGCGGCCTTGACGCGGCGCGGCTCTGAGGGTGCGCTCGCAGAGCAAGCTTTACTAGCGGGTCGGAAATTTTCTTCGAGGAAGTTGGCTTGACGGCGACACCAGCGGCAGGCATCTCAACCCGCGGCAGCGAGTTCGTCGACGGGCGGGGCAGGTCCCTGCGCCTACGCGGGGTCGGCGTCGGCGGCTGGCTCAACATGGAGAACTTCATCACCGGCTTCTCGGCCAACGAGAGCCTGACGCGCAAGGCCGTGCGCGGGGTCATCGGTGGCGACCGCGCGGACCGTTTCTTCGACCGCCTCCTGAGCCGCTTCTTCGCCGAGGCGGACGCCGCCTTCCTCGGGGAGAGCGGCTTCAACGTCGCCCGCATCCCGGTCAACTACTGCCACTCGATGCTCCTCAACCTGACCGTGGCGCAGCCGCTGGCTTACGAGTACGCGGAACTCTTCCGCGGGCTGGACGATTCGGACCTCGACGGCCTGGCCGACTCGTTCGCGTTCAACTGCTGCCAGGTGCGGACGCCGCTGCTGGAGGAGCTGCGGCGGAGCTTCGAGTGGGGCCTGGCTGGCGCGAGCGCCGGTCGCAGGGCGGCGCCGTGCTCTCCCGGGCTACCAGCGAGGTGGCCAGCTCGATGGCGCTGGCTTTGAACCCGGGCTGGTTGCGCATCTGCTCGAGCAGCCGGATCACGTGCAGGGCGACCTCGGTCATGGGGACATGCACAGTCGTCAGCGGCGGTCCCGCCCAGGAGGCCAGCGCGAGGTCGTCGTAGCCGACCACCGAGAGGTCGTGCGGAATGGTGACGCCGAGCCGGCGGGCGGCCTCGTAAACCCCCAGGGCCTGGAAGTCGCTACCGGCGAAGATCGCGGTCGGCGGCGAGGCGAGCTGCAGGAGAGCCAAGCCCTCACGGAGCCCGGTGTCGCGGACGAACCGGCCCACCCGCACCAGCTCCCCGCGCACGGGAATCTGTGCACCTTCGAGCGCGGCGCGATACCCCGAGAGGCGCGCAGCCGACGCCAGCATCCCGTCGGGACCGGTGATGATGCCGATGCGGGAGTGGCCGAGGTCGATCAGGTGCTGGGTGGCGAGGAACCCTCCATGCCAGTTGGCCGACCCCACGTAGGGGCGGTCGATGGCGATCGGACCAGAGGGGTCCATGCTGGCCACCGGGATGTTCCGCGCACGCAGGCGCTGCCTCTCGGGCGCTCGCAGCTCGGCTGCGATCAGGATGATCCCCAGCGGGTCGCGCTTGACGACGGCGTCGATCCAGGTGCGGGCGGGGTGGTGGTCGTCCTCGACGCCGGTGGTGACGAGGCCGATGCCGTGTGGACGGCAGACGCGCTCCAGGCTGTCGACGATGTCGCCGGCGAAGGGGGTGGCCAGGTCGTGCAGCAGCATCTCCAAGAGCGGGGCCGAACTCTGCGCCGAGGTGCGACGGTTGTAGCTGCGGTCGTGAAGCAGCGACTCCACCCGCGAGCGGGTCTCGTGCGAGACGCCCCTGCGCCCGTTGAGCACCTTGGAGACGGTGGAGACCGAGACGCTGGCCAGCTCGGCGACCTGGGACAGAGTCGCGCGGCCGCCGCCGGGAGCGTCGCCGTCGGCCGATGTCGCGTCGCTTGTCATCGCCTCAACAGGGTATCGCGCGGCACCAGCATCGGCAACAAGTTTCGCCATGAAGGGGAGAACTTGCGTTTTCTCCCCGGCCGAATTACCCTCGCCAGACGTAGGTCACCCGTCCCAGCGGGGGCGGCACCGGAACACAGAGCGGTGGAGAGACTCCTCATGGAAGAACAGGGACCGGACCTCGTCAACGTTGCCAAAAGGGCAGTAAACCGGAGGACCTTCCTCGGCATGGCCGGCGTGGCAGTCAGCGTGCCCGCGCTGCTCGCCGCCTGCGGGGGGAGCTCCCCGTCGGGATCGACCGGCGGAGGCTCCGGTGACACCAGCGGCCAGCCGATCAAGTTCTGGAACCAGCCCTGGGGCAACACCACCTTCAACACGCTGGACGGGACGATCACCGAGGGCTACAAGCCGGCCAAGGGCTATCCCAAGGCGACCTACCAGGTCATCCAGTGGGCCAACTTCCTCCAGACCTACACCTCGGCGGTCACCTCCAACACGGGGCCGGCGTGCAGTTCCGGAGGCGGCACCCAGGCCTTCCTCTTCGCCCACCAGGGCTACATCCAGTACGCCGACGACCTCCTCGGCCAGTGGAAGAGCAACGGGCTCTACGACGACTTCCTGCCCGGCCTGCTCGACACCATGAAGACGAAGCAGGGCTATGCCGGCATCCCCTACAACCTCGACATGCGCGTCGGCTGGTACTCGCCCTCGCTGCTCCAGCAGGCGGGCGCCAGCGTGCCCACCGACTGGCAGTCCTACATGGACACCTGCGCGGCGCTGAAGAAGATCGGGGTCTATGGCTTCGGCGTCGGGTCCGGTTCAGGCAACTACACCGGGTCGCACATCATGGTCAGCTTCATGCTCAACAACGGCGGCGGCCTCTTCGACAAGGCGCAGCAGCCGAACTGCGTCACCCGGCAGAATATCGAGGCGATGAACTATGTCCTTGAGCTGGTCCACAAGGGGTACGTGGATCCCGCCTGCCCGAGCTACACCAGCGCCAACGTACAGTCGCAGTGGACGGCGGGCAAGTTCGGGATGGGCTTCGACACGGCCGGGCTGTCGGAGAACGTGGGCGGGACCGTGGGCGCCGCCATGCAGCTGCTCAGCCCACTGAAAGGTCCCTCGGGGAAGAAGGGCGCGATCTACTTCCCTAACAACATCATGATGTACAAGCACAACCCGACGGTGAAGGGCACCGAGGCGTTCTTGACCTACTACTACAAGAACATGCACCCGCTCTGGACGGAGAACACCGGCATCGGACTCCCCGTCCTCAAGTCGATCACCAAGACCAGCGCCTTCAAGTCCAGCCCTATCAACGCCAAGGTGATCAACGAGTGGCTCCCCATCTCGCACCCCTGGGCCTACCCGGGCAGCAGCTCCAACTTCTACAATGTGACCGCCGTCGACGGCACGCCCCTGATGGGCAACTTCTGCCAGGCGATCCTGGGCGGCAAGACCGACGCCAAGACGGCACTGACGACGCTGCAGAACGCGATCAAGGCGCAGATCGCATCGAACGGGTGAGACACAGCGGCCGAGCGCACTAGCTGGGGGGCGCACATGTCGACAGGGGTAGGAGACCGATTCAACCGCGCTCGGCGCGGCATCGGGATGGGAGGCAGAGGCCGACCGGGGGGTGGCACGCGTCACCGCGTGGTCGGCAGCCGCGGCCTGACCCTGATCCTGATGGTCTGCCCGGCGATCTTCCTGCTGCTGCTGATCAACCTCTACCCGGTTATCTACGCCGGGTGGCAGTCGCTGCGAAACGGGAACCTCGCCACCCCGGGCGACTTCGTCGGCCTCAGCAACTATGTCCTCATCCTGACCAACGTGGTCTTCGCGCCGCAGTTCTGGCACGCCGCCCTCTTCACGCTGATCTTCACCGTGACCGGCGTGTTCGGGTCCTGGGTAGTCGGCCTCGGCGTGGCGCTCCTGCTCGAGCGCCGCATCCCCGCCGGCGGCGTTTTCAAGCTCCTGCTGCTGCTGCCCTGGATCGTCCCCGTCGTGGTCTCGGCTTTCGCCTTCAACTTTCTCGTCGCCACGCCGCAGAGCCCGTTCCCGGCGATCGCCCTGCATCTCGGGTTGGGCAACGTGCTCTTCCTCGCCAACCCGACCCTGGCCCAGATCACGCTCTGCGTGTTCAAGATCTGGATCAGCTTCCCCTTCATGATGATGATGATGCGGGCAGCCCTGGCCGGGGTCGACCACAACGTCTACGAGGCGGCGAAGGTGGACGGCGCGACGGGCGTCAAGACCTTTCGCCGGATCACGCTGCCGATGATCTCGCGCACCGTCTACATCAGCTGGATCCTGATGATGATCTTCTGCGTCAACGACTTCCCCACCGTCTGGCTCCTGACGCAGGGCGGCCCCAACAACGCGACCAACACGCTCGCTGTGCTCGCCTACGAGACCGTCTTCGGCGGCATTCCCCACGTCGGCCCCGGCGTGTCGGTCGCCTTCCTGGCCACGCTCGTCCTGATCATCGTCTCGGTGATCCTCTACCGCCAGGTCCGCAGGGCAACTGCCGTATGAGCACGGAAACCGTCAGCCGACCCCAGACCGCGTCCTATGAGCCCACGCTGCGCGAACCGAAGGCCCCCGACCGGCAGGGCCAGTGGTGGCGCTTCCTGGTCGCGCTCGTCGTCACCGCGGTCGTGATCGTGCCCATCGTCGCCGTCCTCTACCTCTCTCTGCGGCCCGGGCTGGCCAGCAAGGCGACCGGTTGGACGCTGGAGAACTTCGCCTTCGTCGCCACCAAGACCCAGGTGCTGACCTGGCTCCGCAACAGTCTCGGGGTGACCGTGGTGACGGCGTCGATCTCGGTGGCGGTCGCCGCGTTCGCCGGCTACGTCCTCTCGCGGGGCCGGAGCGCGCTGGTCTCGGGGTTCTCGCTGATCCTCTTCATCGTGCAGTCGCTGCCCTTCGTCACCGCGGTGATCCCGCTCTTTGTCCTCTTCGCCCAGCTCGGGCTGGTGGACAACCTGGGCGGCGTCACCATCATCTACATCGGCGA
>JBAPVZ010000032.1:0-6309 GCA_049283435.1 Candidatus Dormiibacterota bacterium | reverse complement strand
GCGCCCAGCTCGCCGCCGCGCCGGTTCGCCCCCCGGCCCGGTCGCTGGCCGGCGCTGACAAGCCCGGACGGGACGCCGGTCGACCTGACGCGGGCGCCACAGCGCGGTGAGGCGAGCGACATCGCCTACGTCGGGCCGCTCCCGGATCCGGCGTGGTACGAGCTGGCGCGGCCCGACGGCCTGACGGTGCGGGTGCAGTGGGACGCGACGACGCTCCCCTACTGCTGGCTGTGGTACGAACCGGAGGCGACGGCCGGCTATCCCTGGTACGGCCGGCTGATGGCGTTCGGCGTCGAGCCGTTCTCGAGCTGGCCGACCGATGGGCTGGCGACCGCGGTCGCGAACGGGAGCGCGCTGACCTTCGCCCCCGGCGCGACCCGCTCCTACTGGATGGCGGTGGAGGTACGTGGATGACAGAGACGCACGGCGATCATGCGGGCAAGGTCGCGATCGTCACCGGCGGGGCCGCCGGCATCGGCCTCGCGACCGCACGCCGGCTTGCCGAGGGCGGTGCGGCGGTGCTGATCGGCGATGTCGCGGCCGGGCTCCCGGACACGGTCGCCGCCCTGCGCGCGGAAGGGCTCGATGTCGAGGGGCAGCGCACCGACGTCGCGTCGTCGACCGAGGTCGCGGCCCTCGCCGGGCGGGCTCGCGAGTGGCGGGGCGGGCTCGACACGCTCGCCTGCTGCGCCGGCATCCAGACCTACGGGACTGCGGTCGACACGCCGGAGGCGACCTGGGATCGGACGCTCGACGTCAACGCGAAGGGTATGTTCCTCGCCGCCAAGCACGCGATCCCGCTGCTCCGCGAACGGGGCGGTGGCGCGATCGTGTTCGTCGCCTCCGTCCAGGGCCTCGCCTGCCAGACCTCGGTCGTCGCCTACGCGGCGAGCAAGGGCGCGATCCTCGCGCTGACCCGGGCGATCGCGCTCGACCACGCCGCCGAGGGGATTCGCGTCAACAGCGTCTGCCCGGGCTCGGTCGACACGCCGATGCTGCGCGCCGCCGCCGACCGCTTCCGCGGCGAGTGGACGCAGCAGGAGCTGGTCGACGAGTGGGGGCACTCGCACCCCCTGGGGCGGGTCGCGCGGCCGGAGGAGGTCGCGGAGATGATCGCGTTCCTGGCCAGCGACCGGGCGAGCTTCGTCACCGGCGCCGAGCACAAGGTGGATGGCGGCCTGCTCGCCGGCATCGCGGTCGCACTGCCCCACTGATGGCGAACCGAGGACACCGCGGCCGGCGGGCAGGAGAAAGCGCGCAATGAGGATCGCCGACCTCCGGGCGACGACGGTCACCGTCCCGCTGGCGGCGCCGCTCCGGCACAGTGCCGGCGCCCACTGGGGGCGCTTCGTGCGCACGATCGTCGAGGTCGAGACGGACGACGGCCTGGTCGGGCTGGGCGAGCTGGGCGGGGGCGGCGAGAGCGCCGAGGCGGCCCTGGTTGCGCTCAAGCCGTACCTCCTGGGCCACGATCCGTTCGACCTCACAGCACTCTGGTTCAAGATCTGCAATCCGACCGCGAGCCTCTACAACAACCGCCTGCAGCACCATGCGGCGATCGAGTTCGCGTGCCTCGACGTGATCGGCCAGCGCCTCGGCGTTCCGCTCTATCAGCTGCTCGGCGGTCGCCTCCGCGATCGCGTGCCGTTCGCCAGCTATCTCTTCTTCCGCTACCCGAACGAGCGGACCGGGCACGGCGAGGTGCGGACGCCGGAGCAGCTCGTCGCGCACGCGAGAGAGCTGCGAGCGGAGCACGGTTTCACGAGCCACAAGCTGAAGGGCGGCGTCTTCCCACCCGACCACGAGCTCGCCTGCTTCCGGGCGCTCGCCGAGGCGTTCCCCGGCGATCGCGTGCGGTACGACCCCAACGCCGCGCTGAGCCTCCCCGAGGCGATCCACTTCGGACGGGCGATCGAGGACCTGGCCAACGACTACCTGGAAGATCCGACCTGGGGGTTGAACGGCATGCGCAAGGTGCGGGAGCGGGTCGAGATCCCGCTCGCGACGAACACCGTCGTCGTCAACTTCGAGCAGCTGGCGACGAACGTCCTCCAGCCGGCAGTCGACGTCGTGCTGCTCGACACGACGTTCTGGGGGGGCGTCCGCAACTGCGTCAAGGCGGCGAACGTGTGCGAGACGTTCCAGCTCGGCGTCGGCGTGCACTCGTCGGGCGAGCTCGGCGTCCAGCTCGCGACGATGCTCCACCTCGGCGCGGTGCTGCCGAACCTCGCGTTCTCGGCCGACGCCCACTACCACCACCTGGAGGACGACGTGATCGAAGGTGGGCGCCTGCCCTACGAGGGGGGCGCGATCCGGGTCCCCGAGGGGCCGGGCCTCGGCGTTCGGCTCGACCGCGACCGGCTGGCGCGCTACGCAGAGCTCTACCGCGAGCTCGGCGGCTACCCCTACGACCGCGATCCCGGCCGCCCGGGATGGTTCGCGACCGTGCCGAACCAGGATTGGGCCGATCCCGGCTGCCCGCCCGCTGAACACCGTCCGCAAGGAGGGAGGTGACCATGTTGCAGAAGCTGAGCCTCGGCGTCGGGGTGCTCCTCGTGCTCGCGCTCGCCGCACTGCCCCGCTCGGCCGCGGCCGCGACCCCGACATCCGGGCTCGCGATCCGCTCGGTGACGCGCGATCTGCCGCTGCAGAACGCTCTCTGGCACTACGGCGATTCGGGCGGCGGTTGGACGGGCGCCGACAGCACCTACTCGGCGCCGCTGCCCGACGGCGCCGACGCCTGGATCTTCTCCGACACGTTCCTCGGGGCGGTCAACGCGGACGGCTCGCGCCCCGCCGGCGCGCCCTTCATCCACAACTCGATCGTCGCGCAGCAAGGCGATCGGTTCACGACCGTCACCGGCGGCACCCGGCAGCGGCCGCAGTCGCTGTTCGGGCCGACGCCGAGCGGGCCGCCGACAGATCCCGCGACCCAGAACAGCGACTGGTACTGGAGCGGCGACGGCATCGTCGAACCACCCCCCGAAACCTCGCAAGCTCGGCTTCGCGGGGACCCCGGGGAGGGTCCCACGCTGCGGGTGTTCGGGCTCCACTTCGTCTCCACCGGCACCGGCTCGTTCGATTTCGCGTGGAAGGACGACGCGATCGCGACCCTCTCGCTCCCCGACCTGCGGCTGGAGTCGCTGACCCCGACCTACAGCGCCGGCAATGTGACCTGGGGTTCCTGGCTTATGAACGACGGTCCCTGGACCTACGTCTACGGGGTCGAGGATCTGGGCAGCGTCAAATACCTGCACCTCGCGCGGGCGCGACGTGGCGACCTGCTCGGCGCCTGGCAGTTCGACACCGGCAGTGGCTGGTCGAGCGACCCGGCGGCGTCGGGGCGCCTGCTGGGCGGGATCGGCAACGAGTTCAGCGTCACCCGGCAGGGAGATCGCTTCGTGCTGATCACGTTCGACACGACAGTTCCCCTCGGCAACGAGATCGTCGCCTACCAGGCGCCGTCGCCGGCCGGTCCCTTCACCGGGCGAACCCACGTGTGGTCGGCGCCGGAGACCGGCGGCAACCTGTTCGCCTACAACGCGCACGCCCACCCCGAGCTCGGCAGCGCGAACCGGCTCGTCGTCTCCTACAACGTCAACAGCTTCGCGCTCGCCGACGTCTATGCGAACGTCGCCGACTACCGGCCGCGCTTCCTCGACGTCGAGCTCGGGAGCTGACGGTGGCGCGTATCGAGACCGTCTATCTCTGGAATCACAGCCACACCGACATCGGGTTCACCGACCACCAGGATCTCTGCTTTCGCCAGCACGCCGAGTTCGTCGAGCAGGCGCTCGATCTGTGCGAGGCGACGGCCGGCCATCCGCCGGAGGCGCAATTTCGCTGGACGTGTGAGGTGACGGGGCCGACCGAGCGTTACCTACGCGCCGCCTCGCCCGGTCAGCGCGAGCGCTTCCGGCGCTGGCACGAGGCGGGCGCGATCGAGATCGGCGCCATGCAGTACAACCTGACGCCGCTGCTGACCGTCGAGCAGCTGCATCGGAGCCTCTACCCGGTCCGCCGGCTGCGCGAGGAGTTCGGGCTGTCGATCGAGACCGCGATGCAGTCGGACGTCGACGGCGTCAGCTGGCTGTTCGCCGACCTGCTCCCGCAGGCCGGGATCGACTTCCTGACGATGGCCATCAACCCGATGCGAGGCCGCGCGCCGCAGCCCCGGCCGTCCGCGTTCTGGTGGGAGGGGCCGAGCGGCGGACGCGTGCTCGTGTGGAACGGCTACCACTACCTGTTCGGCCGCAGCGTCGCGAAGCTCGGCGACTGGCGCTTCGTCGAGCAGTCGCTGCCGGCGGCGCTGGCGCGGCTGGAGCGCGATCCCGACTACCCGTTCGACTGGGTCGCCTGCCAGACGACCCACCCGATGCGGGTCGACAACGGACCGCCCGATCCACGCCTGCCCGACTTCGTTCGCGACTGGAACGCCGCCGGCCGCACGCCGCGTCTGTGCTGCGCGACACCCTCCCAGGTCGGGCGGCTCCTGCGTGAGCGCTTCGCCGGCACGCTTCCGGTGCGCCGGGGCGACTGGACGGACTGGTGGGCGGACGGGGTCGCGTCCTCGGCCGCCGAGACCGGTCTCAACCGGACGAGCCACGAGCTGTTCGGCGCCGCGGAGGCGCTCGGCGCCTGGCTCGTCGCGCACGGCGATCGCGGCTGGGACGGCGAGCGCGCGCGCTCGGTCCAGGAACAGCTGACGCTCTACGACGAGCACACGTGGGGTGCCTTCGCGAGCGTCGCCGAGCCGCAGGACCCCTGGACGAAGGCGCAGTGGAACCGGAAGGCCGGCTTCGCCTATGCCGGCTGGGCGCAGACGCACGACCTGCTCGCCCGCTCGGCGCGGGCCGTCGCCGGGCAGCTCGCCGAGCCGGGCCCGGAGGGCCGGTTCAACCTCGGCGACCTGGACCCGGCCGCCGCCTATCCCGCGAGCGGTGCGACCGACCTGCTCGTGCTCAACACGCTGCCCTGGGAGCGAGAGGTCCTCGTCGACGTCCCGGAGTCGCGTGGGGGGGCGGCGCCGGCAGGGCTGCTCGACCAGTTCATGCCGCGGGGCGTCCCCTGGGCCGGTGAGCGTCCGGCGGCTCCCTTCCGCCGGGTCGCGGGACGTTTGCCCGCGCTCGGCGCCGCCTTCCTGCCGCTCGCGAACGAACCGGACGGCCGCGACCTGGTCACCGCGCCGGGCTGCCTGGAGAACGAGCGCTACCGCGTCCGCGTCGATGCGGCCGGCGGCCTCGCCGAGTGGTACGACAAGGCGCTCGACCACGACTTCGCCGGCCGCTACCGCGGCTGGGGGATCGGGCAGTACGTCGAGGAGACGGTCGGGGGCGACCAGGGCCGGGCCGCGCTGTTCGCCGACGACTTCTCCGATCGCGAGTTCGGTTACGGCCGCACGGACACGCCGTTCCGGCATGCCGTGCCCGACCGGGTGAGCGTCGGCACGCCGGTCGTCGAGCAGGGCGTCGCCTCGCTCGAGCTGACGATCCGGGCGCCGGGCGTCCACGCCGCGCGCTGCCGGTTCGCGCTGCCCTCGGGGCGGGACGAGCTCTGGATCGACTGGCAGCTCGACAAGGCGCACGTGACCGATCCCGAGGCCGTCTTCGTCGCGTTCCCCTTCCAGCTCGGCCGCCCGACATTTCTCACCGACCTCAACGGCGTGCCCTGCCGGCCCAACGACGATCAGCTTCCAGGCTCGGTGCGCGATTGGTATCCGGTGCAGCGCTGGGCCGATGTCAGCGACGGCGAGCGCGGCGTGACGCTGGTCCCGCTCGAGGCGCCGCTGCTCCAGCTGGGCGGGATCACGACCGGCCGCTGGGCGTCGACACTGGAAGCCGAGGCGCCCGCGATCATGTCCTGGGCGCTCCACAACCACTGGCCGGTCAACTTCCGCGCCAGCCAGGGCGGCGAGATCCGGCTTCGCTACCTGCTGACGACCCACGCGGGGCCGGCTGACGCAGGCGCGGCCGCTCGCTTCGCCGCCGAGCAGTCGACCCCGCCGATCACGCTCGCCGACTACCGGCGAGCCCCCGACGCGCCGAACAGCGCAGCCTGGCTCCGCCTTCAGGATGACGGCGCCCTGCTCGGGGCGAAACCGGCGGAGGACGGCGACGGCATCATCCTCCGCGTGCAGAATCTTTGCGACGAGGAGCGGGAGGTCAGACTCGTCGTCGGGCCGCCGGAGCCAATCAGCGCGCACCTGGCGTCGCCGCTCGAGGCCGCTGGCCGCCCGCTCGCGATCAGCGGGGGCGGCGTCGCGGTCCCGGTCGGCGCTCGCGGTGTGCAGACCTGCCGCCTGCGCTTCGC
>JBAPVZ010000031.1:0-9326 GCA_049283435.1 Candidatus Dormiibacterota bacterium | reverse complement strand
GGCGAGGTGCAGGCCGCTGGTCGGCTCGTCCAGGACGTAGACGCTGCCGTTGGCCCCCATGTGAGTGGCCAGCTTGAGCCGCTGCCGCTCGCCGCCGGACAGCGTGGTGAGCGGCTGGCCGATCGTGAGGTAGCCGAGCCCGACGTCGGCGAGCCGCTCGAGGACGGCGTTCGCGGCGGGTGTCTTCGCCTCGCCGGCGCCGAAGAACTCCCTGGCCTCGGTGACCGACATCGCGAGCACCTCGCTGATGTCCCGGCCGCCGAGTTTGTACTCCAGCACGCTGGCCTGGAACCGTTTGCCCTCGCACTCCTCGCACACCGTCGCCACGCCGGCCATCGTCGGCAGGTCGGTGAAGACGACGCCGGCTCCGTTGCAGGTGGGGCAGGCACCCTCGGAGTTGGCGCTGAACAGTGCCGGCTTCACGCCGCCCACCTTCGCGAACGCCTTGCGGATCGGGTCGAGCAGACCGGTGTAGGTCGCCGGGTTGCTCCGGCGCGAGCCGCGGATCGCGACCTGATCGACCGACACCACCGCTGCACCGGCCGGGATCGACCCGTGCACGAGCGAGCTCTTGCCGGAGCCGGAGACGCCGGTGACGACGACCAGCACCCCGAGCGGGATGTCGACGTCGACGTTGCGCAGGTTGTGCGTCGAGGCCCCGCGGACCTTCAACGCGCCGGTAGGCGTCCGCACCGTCCTTTTCAGGGCGGCCCGGTCGCCGAGATGGCGCCCGGTGAGGGTGCCGCTGGCCCGCAGCCCCTCCACCGTGCCCTCGAAAGAGACGGTGCCACCTGCTGCGCCGGCACCGGGGCCGAGGTCGACGGCGTGGTCGGCGATCGCGATCGTCTCCGGCTTGTGCTCCACGACGAGCACCGTGTTGCCCTTGTCCCGCAGGCGCAGCAGCAGGTCGTTCATCCGCTGGATGTCATGGGGGTGCATACCCACGGTGGGCTCGTCGAAGACGTAGGTGACGTCGGTGAGCGAGGAGCCCAGATGGCGGATCATCTTGACGCGCTGCGCCTCGCCGCCCGCCAGCGTGCCGGACGGCCGCTCGAGTGAGAGGTAGCCCAGCCCGATCTCCGCGAACGAGTCGAACGTCTGCTGCAGCGTCGCCAGCAGCGGCGCCACCGACGGCTCGTCGAGCGCGCGAATCCATTCCGCCAGGTCGCTGATCTGCATCGCGCAGGCATCCGCGATGTTGATGCCCTTGATCCGAGACGACCGCGCCCCCTCGCTGAGCCGGGTGCCGCCGCACTCGGGGCACGTCGTGAAAGTGACCGCCCGGTCCACGAATGCCCGGAGGTGCGGCTGCAGCGCCTCCGGGTCCTTGGAGAGCATCGACTTGTGCAGCTTTGGGATCAGCCCCTCATAGGTGAGGTTGACGCCCTTGACCTTGACTCTGACCGGATCCTTGTACAGGAAGTCGTGGAGCTCCTTCTTGGTGTACTCGCGGATCGGCTTGTCCGGGTCGAGGAAGCCCGACTCGATGAAGGCCCCAGTCGTCCACCAGCTGTCCGGCTTGTAGCCCGGGACGGTGATCGCGCCGTCCTTCAGCGACTTGGAGTCGTCGAAGAGCTCGGAAAGGTCGAGATCCGAGACCGTGCCCCGGCCTTCGCAGCGCGGACACATGCCGCCGGTGCGGGTGAAGGACGCCTTCACGGTCTCGCGGCCACCGCGTTCGACCGTGATCCCACCGCTCGCCCGGACCGAGGGGACGTTGAAGGAGAACGCGTTGGGCGAGCCGATGTGCGGCTGCCCGAGCCGGCTGAAGAGGACGCGCAGCATCGCGTTGGCGTCGGTCGCGGTGCCCACTGTGGAGCGGGGGTCGGCGCCCAGCCGTTGCTGGTCGACGATGATCGCCGTCGTCAGCCCTTCGAGCACGTCGACCTCGGGCCGCGCCAGCCTCGGCATGAACCCCTGCACGAACGCGCTGTAGGTCTCGTTGATCAGCCGCTGCGACTCCGCGGCGATCGTGTCGAACACGAGTGAGCTCTTGCCCGAGCCGGAGATGCCGGTGAACACCGTCAGGCGGCGCTTCGGGATCTCGACGCTGACGTCCTTCAAGTTGTTCACGCGCGCGCCGTGCACGCGGATCAGATCGTACCTGCCGTCAACGTGCGGCGCCGGCGACTGGGTGTCGGTCCGCGTGGCCATGCTCATCGTGTCTCCATCCGTGGGGCGGGGTCGCAGATCCTCCGTGCAGCCAGGCACTCCCGAGGCTGGGTGCGCGCCTGGCGCCGCGGCAGCCCGACCACGTCGACGGCTACCGACCGCGCAGGCCGATCGGGTTGCCGTCGGCGTCCGCGAGCACGCACACTCGCGACTCGGCGGCGACTCGACGCGGGGCGCTGCGCTCGGTGGCACCAGTCGCCAGCAGGGTTGCGCGGGTCGCGTCGAGATCCTCGACGTCGGCGTAGGCCACCGGTCCACCGGACCCGTCGCCCGGAGCCAGGGCGACCTCGAAGCCGTCGACGTTGTATCCCACGTAGTAGGGCTGGTCGGTGTGCGGCGCTCCGAGCAGCGCGGTGTAGACGGCCTTGACGGCGTCCAGGTCGGACACCGGGATCACCAGACTGCGGATGGTGGCACTCATGTACGTCTCCTCGACGGTCTTGATTTCTGGGGAGGGGGGACGAGTCGATGACGATCATGCTATGTGGGCTCCGTGACCTGCGCTTCTTCAAAACTGCTCGCTTTCGGCCGGCCGTCCACGCCGCGGGAACGAGCCGGCCCCGGCCGGCGGCGCAGCCCGCCGAGCTGTCCGTCAGCGCACCCGCGACGACCAGCCTCGGTACGAAGGTGGAGAATGTGAGGGTGGGTGCCGACCTTGCCGAGCTCCGCCGGCTGCGCCGGGCGCGCGACCGGATGGACCGCGAATACGCGGAGCCGCTCGACGTCCCGGCGCTCGCGCGTACGGCGCTGATGTCGCCGGCGCACTTCAGCCGCCGCTTCCGCGAGGCGTATTCGGAGACGCCCTACTCCTATCTGATGACCCGGCGCATCGAGCGGGCGAAGGCGCTGCTGCGCCACGGCGACCTGAGCGTGACGGAGGTCTGCTTTGCGGTCGGCTGCGCGAGCCTCGGCTCCTTCTCCGCCCGGTTCACCGAGCTCGTCGGCGAGGCGCCGTCCACGTACCGCGCCCGCAACCACGACCAGCTGCGTGTCGTGCCCGCCTGCCAGACGATGGTGCTGACCCGGCCGCGCCGGGGCGGGGGCCAGGAACGCGCCGAAGAGGAACGCCAGGAACGCGCCGAAGAGAAACGCCCGGAACGCGCCGAAGAGAGCAGTTTTGGAGAAGCAGCCTTCGCCGAACCCGTCTAGCGTCGGCGCCATGACGATCTCGCTCGGCCGCGTGCACGTCCTCGTCGACGATCCCGACGCCGCGCTCAGCTTCTACCGCGACACCCTCGGCGTGACGGTGCGCAGCGAGGTCGCCCGCGATGGCTTTCGCTGGATCACCCTGGTCACCGACAGCCAACCCGAGATCGAGATCGTGTTGTCACAACCGCATGCGGGCCGCTCCCAGGAGGACGGGGACGCTCTCGCGGCCCTCCTCGCCAAGGGTGAGCTGCAGATGGTCCAGTTCCGCTCCGACGACCTCGACGCGACCTTCGACAGAATCGCGGCCGACGCCGGGGCCGAGGTACTCCAGGAGCCCATCACTCAATCCTGGGGGGCCCGCGACATCGCCGTGCAAGACCCCGCGGGCAATCAGGTCCGCATCGAGCAGGGATAGAGATCGCCTCGGGTGACGGTCAGCAGATCCAGGCCCGTCGCGCATGAGGCGGTCCAGACTTCGGCGTCGTGCGCGTGGAGCCTGGCGAGCGCACCGGGCTTGGCCTGCGCGCGGGTGTGGGCAGGAGGCAGGCTATCCATCCGAGTGGATCAGATCGGGTGGACCAAGGCCGATGCCAGGTCCCGGAGGGGGGGCCCGGAGGGGGCAGGGGGGTCCTGGTGCCGGCGGGCCTGGTTGCTCCGGCTGTCGATGCCGGCCATGTCGTTACCGCCACGCCGATCACCTGATCGACTGAGGGCTATCTCCGCTTCTCGGGGGCCTGCTCGGTGGCAGACTCAGCCGTCTTCGGGCACGGTCGGTCGACGCACCGGAACGACGGTGAGCAGATGGCCGAGACCTCTGAAATCGTCTGGGTTGGTGGTGACGAGAGGCAGGCCCTCGGCGATCGCGGTGGCGGCGATCATCAGGTCCGCCGTCCTGGCCCTCGGCTTGCGCCCGATGGTCACCGCCGCTGCCGCTACCTGGCCATAGGTCCGGGCGGCCTCCGCTCCAAACGGGATGGGGTCGAACTCGGCCTCGGCACGCTGCAATACGTCCATCCGTCGGGCCCGTTCCGCGGACTCCTCGTACGCAGGCTGCTCCTCGTTGCCACGTACCTCGTGCGGCGCGGCTGACAGCTCGGCGAGCGTCACCGCACTGATCGCCATCGCGGCCGGCAGCTCGGCCCCGTCGACCCACCGGCAAAGGATCAGGACGTTGGTGTCGAGCAGCCCACGTGCCGGCCGCTCATCCTTCATACGGGTCGCTCATCAGGTGGTCCAGCGCGGCCTCCTGGTCGCTGCGGAAGGCTTCGAGGTCCGGTCGGGCAGCTCCGCGTGACGCGGTGGTGAACTCCTCTCGCGTGACGAACCGCCGGCGGCTGCGCAGCGGAGTCAGCTCGCCGATCCGATGGCCATCACGGGTGACCGTAAACGCCTGCCCGCGCTCGACGGCGTCCATGATCTCCCGCGACCGATTGCGCAGGTCGCGCTGCGTGATCTCGGGCGGTGCCTTCATTCCACCACTCTATCGGTGGTGGCACTTTGTGCTACACGGTGGCGCACCTGCCCGACGTACCAGTTATACCGGTTCGCGAGCGTAGCCTGTCCAGAGTGTCAGGCTTGGGTGCTCCCGGCAGGGTTCGCTTCTCGGAGGGGGCAGGCCGTTCGAGCCTCGACTTCATCCGGACCGTGCGGTTTCGAGGCACACCGGACGAGGTGGAGGAACTCTCGGGCCCCGAGGCGCTCGCCGCCTGGATCGGTCACTTCGGACCCGTCGTCGACAATCCGGCCGCGCCGCTCTCGAGTCGGGACGTGACCGCGGCACGCGCACTGCGCGAGGCGATCGCCCGCCTGATCGCCGCCGCGCGCGACGGCACCGGGCTCGCCGCCCGCTCGGTCGCCGATCGCAGCCGGATCAATGCCGCCGCGGCGAAGCCGGTCCCCGAGCCTGCTCTCGACGCTGCCGGGTGCGTGCGGTGGCAGGCGGCCGACCCACTCGCGGCGACCCTCGCGCTGGTCGCCCGCGATGCGATCGAGCTGGTGGCGAGCGGGGCCGCACGCCGCGTCCGCCGGTGTGCGAACCCGGCCTGCGGCGCGCTCTTCCTCGACGCATCGCGTCCGGGAACGCGCCGCTGGTGCTCGATGAGCACCTGCGGGAACCAGGCGAAGAAGCGGGCCCTTCGCGCCAAGGTGGCCCCCCGCGGGTGAGGCGCCAAGGCCCCGCGAAGGCCCCGGCGTCGCGGGCGCGGTCCGGGTCGGGCGACGTCAGCCGCGCGCGGTGGCGGCAGCCTTTGCCGCGAGCTCGATCGGCCGACCCTCGAAGGCCCCGTTGACGCTGAAGCTCCAGCCGTCGAAGCCGGCGTCGAGGTAGGCGCGGAGTCGCTCCGCGACGCGACCCGGCGTTCCGCTGACGAGCCGCTCCTGCAGGTCTGAAGCCGACAGCCCGCGCAGCGCCGGCGGCGGATTCTGCGCGATCGCGTCCAGGCGCCGGCGCACCTTCTCGTCCGTCTCGTCGACGACGACGATGCCGGCGTGCACCGTCTTCTCGATCGTCGCCGGGTCGCGGCCGACCGCGGCGCAGTGGTCGCGCAGCACCTCCAGCTTGTGCGCCGCGGTCGCGACGTCGCCGATGATGTTGCAGAGGTCCGCGTACTGGGCGACGAGTCGCAGCGTGCGCCGCTCGCCGCCGCCACCGATCAAGATCGGCACCCGCTCCTGGAGCGGCCGCGGCACGTTGTAGGCGTCTTGGACGTGGTAATAGCGCCCGTCGAAGCTCGACTGTGGGCGGTCGAACATGCCGCGGCAGATCTGCACCGCTTCTTCCAGGCGGTTCATGCGCTCGCCGATCGGCGGATAGGGGAAACCGTAGGCGAGGTGCTCCTCGTCGTTCCAGGCGGCACCGATGCCGAGCATCGCGCGACCGCCGGACAGTAGGTCGAGCGTCGTCACCTGCTTCGCGAGCTGGGACGGCTGCCGGTAGGTGACGCCGGTCACGATCGTCAGCAGCCGGAGCCTCGACGTCCGCGTCGCCAGTCCGCCGAGGGTCGTGTAGGCCTCGAGCATCGGCTCGCCCGGCGTTCCCTGGGGCGCGATCTGGTGGTAGTGGTCCATCACGGAAAGTGCGGTGAACCCGCTCTGCTCGGCGGTCTCCGCGATGCGAAGCACCGTCGGGAACAGCTCCGCGGCGGGCCCTGGATAGGTGAACGACGGCACGTGCAGGTCGAGGAACGCCATGCCGTCACCCTACGCCCGGCTCCGCAAGCGGACCCACCCTCCGGGTTCCTGGGTCCGGATTCCAGTAGCGTGTCCCGGACCGATGACCGTCGCGCGCGGGTGGCCGGCTGAAGGCGGCGGCCGGCGGGCCAGGAGGAACGATGGCTGAGCAGGTGTCGCCTGGCGCTCACGATCGCGAGGCGGAGGGGCCCGAGGGCCTGTCGGGAACGTTCCGCGAGAAGGTGATCTCGGTCCGGTCGATGGAGGGGCGCCTCCTGCTGCCGACGGTGACGGCGGTCTCGATCGTGATCGCGGCGGGGATCCTGCTGGCAACGCGCGATCTCGACTGGCCGCAGGTCGGCGCCGGCTCGAACGGGAGCGCGCTGACGACGGTGCCGCTGCCGATCGCGGTCGTGTCCGCCGTCGCCATGGTCGTCGGCTGGTCGTTCGTACTCGCCGGAGCCCTCCACGCGCATCTGGTGCTCCGGATCCTGGGCGTCGCCGTCTACACGCTGAACGGGCTGCTGGGGGGGCTCTCTGGGCTCTTCGGAGGCTTCGCGCCCGCCGGCGTCGTGACGCTCGTCATCGTGCTCGCGGTGCCGGTCGCGGCGACCGGGCTCTGGTTCACCGACCGCGCGAACGCCCGGCAGGCGCCGCGTCTGCATCACGGCGTTCGTCTGCGGCCCCTGACGTTTTTGTGGGCGCTCGGCGTGACGGCCTTGATCTACCTGCTGAGCGCCATCAGCGGGCTCCGCAGCGGCGACTTCGCGAGATTCCTCGGCATCGAGCTGGAGGCGCTCGAATTCGTCTTCATCCCGGTGCTGCTGCTCGCCGGAACCGACTTCGCCGAGTGGGCGGAGGTCGTCAGCGGTCGCATCTCGCTCGGGCTCCGGGTACTCGGTCGGTACGGGCCGCCGATCGGCATCCTGGCGGTCGCGGTCGGCATCTTCGCGTTCTATACCTTCGTCGCCTCCGGCCTCCATGTCGGGCTTGACGTGGGGGCGACGCTGCTCGCGCTCGTCCCGGTCGCGTTCGCCGGCGGCCTGGTGGCCCTCATCGGCGGCGCGGCGATGCGCCGTGGCCTGAGCCGTCGGGTGCCGTTCTGGGCGCTCGTCGCCGGAGCCGTCGTCGTCTACCTCTCCTTCTTCGGCGCCGGTGTCGCGTCCGTCGTCTCGGGCTCGTTCAACGCCGGACCCGCTACCCCGCCGCAGACCGCCGGTCTGGTGACCTACCAGCACCGGGCGGACCCCGTGTACTCCGTGCGATATCCGGTCGAGTGGCGGCCGACCGCGATCTCGAACGGGGTCCGCTTCACCGGGGTCGACGCCGGGCGCCTGCCCGTTCGGTTCCTCGTTCTGCACACCGAGGCGTCCGGATCGGACTTCACCGGCGTGCTGAGCACGGCCGCGCAACCGGCGCTCGGGGTCCCGTTGAGGGCTGGCGGCATCGAGCAGCAGGGCCCCTGGCAGCGGAGTCCGGTCGACGCGACGCTCGCCGGCACGGCACTGCGCGGCACCGCCTGGAGCCGGCAGGAGGGCCGGGAGCGCTGGACGCTCGTCGGTCTCGCGCCGGCGATCACCGGTGGCTACTACGACGACCTCTTCACCACCCTGTGGGAAAGCTGGTCGCCGGAGCTGCCGAGCTCGGGGAGCGAGGGCGGGGGACGGGGCCTCGGCCCCGTCGATACGCTCGTCTCCTCGGCGATCGCGTGCGCCCTGCTGCTCGCCGGCGGCCTGCTGCTGCTGCTCCTGCGGACCGGCGAGCGGGCCACCGGGGGCCTGTTCCTCGTGCTCTGCGCCGTCTTCCTGGCCGCCGATCCCTACGGCGCGGGCGCGGTCGCCTCGCTGCTGCACCCGGGCGCCACCTTCGGGGTCGTCGGAACCAACCTCGTGATCGGCTGGGCCGCCGGCTCGCTGGTGCTGCTCGTGATCGCGGCCGTCGGGCGCCGCTGGGTCTCCTGGGCGCCGATCTTCCGCCTCGTCCTCGTGCTCGGGCTTGGTCTGGTCGGGCTCGAGTTCCTCTTCTCCGGTGTGTTCGGGACCGCGCTCTCCGCGGGCGCTCGGTTCTCGCTGCTGCAGGGCGTCGTGCTGCTGCTGGCGATGCTGTGGGACGTCCTCATGTCCGGCGAATCGATGACGAACTCGGGTGGGCGGCGGGTCCCCCGGCACAGCCGAGTGCTGCTCTACCTCGGCTACACCGTGATGGTGGTCACGACCGTGCTCTTCCTCTCCTCGGAGCAGGTGGTCGGTGGCGGCAGCACCGGCTCCCAGTTCGAGAGTGACCAGTGGCCCCAGCTCGGCATCGGGGTGCTCGGGCCACCCCTGCTGCTCACGTTCCTCCTCGTCAATCTGGCTGCGTGGCGCCGCCATGGCACCCTGGAGAGTGCCGATGGACTCGACCAGGTCGACCACAGCGAGCTCGCCCAGGGGAGTGGGACGGCAGGATGACGAGGCGCTGACGAGTCGGGGCACGACCCGTGGCTGAGGCTTCGCCCGGCGCCCGCCCCGAGGAGCGCGTGGGCGACGAGGGACTCGCCGGGACCTTCCGGGAGAAGGTGATCTCAGTGCGCTCGATGGAGGGGCGCCTGTTGATGCCGACCGCGCTCGCGATCGCGATCGTGATCGCGGCGGCGATCCTGCTCGCGACCCGCAGCCTCGACTGGCCACGCGTCTCTGCCGGCATCCAGAACGGCGTCCTGACGGCGGTGCCGCTGCCGGTCGCGATCGTCGCCGCGCTGGCCCTCGTCCTCGGGTGGTCCTTCGTGCTCACCGGCGCCCTGCACGCGCATCTCGCGCTACGAATCGCCGGCCTCGGGCTCTACACCCTGAACGGGCTGC
>JBAPVZ010000030.1:0-3466 GCA_049283435.1 Candidatus Dormiibacterota bacterium | reverse complement strand
ACGTGAGCATGACCCGCCTGACCCTCGACCTCGGGATCATCCATTACGCGTCAGACACGCCGTACACCCAGGCCCGGACGCTCGGCGCGCGCGGCCTGAGCTATCGCGGCATGGATGCGACCTACGCAAGCTCGATCGCGGTGATGCGCCGGATCCTCAATCAGGAAGGGGCGCTGCTCCAGCGCGAGGGCGCGGCGATCGAGATCTGAGCGCCGCCGACCATCTCTCCGGGGCGAGGACACCTCGCTCCTCGGCCGGGCTTCATTCGTGAGCCCGGCGACCGTCGTCGAGACGAAACGGAGAAGACCGATGCATCTGCCCCAGGTCGTGTCGCAGGAGGAATGGGTCGCCGCCAGCAAGGCGCTGCTGAGCCAGGAGAAGGAGCTGACCCGCCAGCGCGACGCGGTCAGCGCCGAGCGACGCCGGCTGCCGACGGTCGCCGGTCGCCCACCGGGCCGGGCTGCCCCCCGCCTCGATCATTTCTTCCATGAAAGAATGAATCGGACATCTCGAGCATGGAGGAACGAAGGGTGATGGGAGACGAGAACGAGGCGGTGACGGCCCGGCGGCCGGACGCACCGCACTTTCTGGTTCACGACGAGGGGGACGACGTGGCGGTCGCAGTGCAGGACGTCGAGCCTGGTCGAGCGCGACTGACTTATCTCGACTCCGAGCGCAAGGCGGAGGTGGACGTGACCGAACCCGTGCCGCTCGGCCACAAGGTCGCGCTGACCGATCTCGCGGCGGACGCCGACGTGATCGAATATCGCGTGCGCGTCGCGAAGACCCGGCAGGCGATCGCGAAGGGCCAGCTGGTTCACGTGCACAACGTGCGCAGCGCGCGGTGGGAGAGGAGCGCATGAGTGAGGAGCTGTTCGGTTTCCGGCGATCCGACGGGGCGGTCGGCGTGCGCAACCACGTCGCGATCCTGCCCGTCGACGACCTCTCGAACGCCGTCTGCGAGCATGTGAGCCAGGCGGTGCCGGGTACGCTCGCGCTGCCGCATCACTACGGCCGGCTGCAGTACGGCGACGACCTGGAGCTGACGTTCCGCACGCTGATCGGGAACGGATCGAACCCGAACGTCGCCGCCGCGATCGTCATCGGCATCGAGCCGACGTGGACGAAGCGCGTCGCGGACGGGATCGCGAAAACGGGCAAGCCGGTGGAGGCGTACTCGATCGAGCGTTTCGGCGATCTGAAGACACTCGCCGCCGCCGCCCGCAGCGCCCAGCAGCTGCTGCAGGATGCATCCGAGTTGCACCGCGAGCCGGTCGAGGCCCGGGAGCTGCGGCTCTCCATCAAGTGCGGCGAGTCGGACACGACGACCGGCCTCGGGAGCTGCCCGACGGTCGCGCAGGCGGTCGACCGGCACGTCCAGGACGGTGGCACGGTGCTCTTCGGCGAGACGACCGAGCTGACCGGCGGCGAGGGCCTGATCGCGGCGCGCTGCGCCGACGACGACGTGCGTCGGCGCTTCCAGGCCCTCTACGACGGCTACCTTCGCGAGGTCGAGTCGTCGGCAGCGAATCTGCTCGGCTCGCAACCGACCCAGGGCAACATCCGGGGCGGCCTCTCCACGATCGAGGAGAAGGCCCTCGGCAACATCGCAAAGACGGGGACGGTACCCGTCGTCGATGCGCTGGGACCGGCGGAGGCGCCGACACGGCAGGGCCTCAACTTCATGGACTCGTCGTCGGCCGCGGCCGAGTGCATCACACTGATGGGCGCGGCGGGCGCCGTGGTCCACCTCTTTCCAACCGGGCAGGGCAACGTCATCGGCAACCCGATCGTGCCTGTCGTCAAGGTGACGGCGAACCCCCTGACCGCACGGACGATGACCGAGCACGTGGACCTGGACGTCTCCGGTCTGCTCTGGGGCGAGTACAACCTGAGCGAGGCCGGCGACCGGCTGACCGCCCTGATCCGGCGGGTCGCGAACGGTCGCCTCACGTGCGCCGAGGCCCTGGGCCACCGCGAGTTCGTGATGACGAAGCTCTACCGCAGCGCATGACACGGATCCCGGCGGAGCGCCTGACGCGGATCGCGGTCGACGCGCTGCTGGCAAGAGGGGTCCCCGAGGACGACGCCCGCACCGTCGCGACGTCGCTCCTCGAGGCCGACCTCGGTGGGCAGGGGTCGCATGGCTTCGTGCGGCTGCCCTTCCTGCTGCGCCGGCTCGACGCCGGCCTGATCGAGGCGCGCCCGACGATGGCGGTGCAGGCTCCCCGACCCGCGGCGGCCCTGCTCGACGCCGGCAACGCGCTCGGACCGGTCGCGGCGCTGCGAGCGACCGAGCTCGCGGCCGAACGAGCGCACGCGTACGGCATCGGCCTGGTTGCCGTCCGCCACAGCAACCACCTGGGCGCGCTGAACCACTTTCTCCGACGGCTGGCGGGGGAGGGCCTCGCCGGGCTCGCCTTCAGCAACACGCCGCCGGCCATGGCGCCGCCCGGAGCGGGCACCCCGCTCCTCGGCACGAACCCGATCGCCGCTGGGTTCCCGCGACCCGGCGGGCCTCCGCTCGTCATCGACCTGGCGACGAGTCAGGTCGCCCGCGGGCGCATCCTCCAGGCGGGACGTGCCGGCGAGCCACTGGAGGAGGGCTGGGCGCTCGATCGGGAGGGCGGGCCGACGCGAGATCCCACGGCGGCGATCGCGGGCAGCCTGGCACCGCTCGGCGGAACCAAAGGCTTCGCCCTCGCGCTGCTCGTCGAGGTGCTGACCGGCGTGCTGGCCGGCGCGGGCGTCGGACCCGGCGTCACCGGGACGTTCAGCCCTTCCGACCGACCGAGTGACGTCGGGCACAGCTTCTGGGCGATCGACCCCGAGGCGTTCGGCCCTGGTTTCGGCGACCGGCTGGAGCGCCTCGTCGACGAGCTGCGGGCGGCAGGCGGTCGGGTGCCCGGCGAGCGACATCGAGCCGAGAGCGAGCGGCGACTCCGCGAGGGGCTCGACCTGGCACCCGGGGTCGTGGAGGAGATGGAGGCGGCAACCGGGCTGCGGCTGGACGGCTGAGCGGGGCTCTTCACGGGGCGGCCGAATGCCGGCAACGCGACGCCTCCCGGCGTGAATCTGCGGCCGAGCGCCGGCATTCGGCCCCTACCGGGCCCTTTTACGTACTGGGTAGACACATCGCGTGCGTTGCGGGAAGCTGCCAGCCATGCCTCGGCGCTCCTGCGTTCCCGACGAGTTGAAACACGGTCCGGTCACGGTTGCCGCAGCGCGGGCGGCCGGCATCACCAGGAGGCAGCTCCGCAGCTCGGCCTGGAGGCACCTCGGCCACGGGCGGTATCTGTGGGCGGGCCTGGCGCCGAGCGAGGACCAGCGCCTGGCCGCGGCGCTCGACTCGCTGCCCCCGGAAGCCGCGTTTGCCGGTGCGACTGCCGCCCGCCTGTATGGCCTCGAGGTCGGCGGCGGGCGCCGGCCGGAGGTGATCGTGCCGCCCGGCGCCGGGGTGTCGGGC
>JBAPVZ010000029.1:0-6966 GCA_049283435.1 Candidatus Dormiibacterota bacterium | reverse complement strand
GCCTTCGCGTGCTGGATCGCCTCGATCGTCCGCGGCATCACGCCGTCGTCGGCCGCGACCACGAGCACGACGAGGTCGGTGACCTGGGCGCCCCGCGAACGCATCGCCGTGAACGCCTCGTGGCCAGGCGTGTCGATGAAGACGACCTTCCCGCCGTCCGGCGTCTCCACCGTGTAGGCGCCGATGCGCTGCGTGATTCCACCGACCTCCCCGGACGCGACCTTCGTCTTGCGGATCGCGTCGAGGATCGACGTCTTGCCGTGGTCGACGTGGCCGAGCACGGCGACGATCGGCGGCCGGGGCTCCAGCTCTTCCTTCGACTCGCGCTCCAGGCTGAAGAGCTCGTCTCGGGTGCGGGTGACGACGGCGCCGCCGGTGGCCGAGTCCTCGGTCGCGACCGTGTCCTCCTGCGGCCGGGGCTCGACGGTGATGCCGAACTCCTCGCCGACACTCTCGGCGGTGCCGTAGTCGACGGTCTGGTTCGTCGTCGCCATCACGCCCGACTGCATCAGCTTCTTGATGACGTCGACCGCGTTGACCCCGAACGCCTCGGCCAGCTCACGAACCGTCAGAGTGGGCGGCAGCTGCACGGTCCGCTCGCCAACGGGCGCCTTGGTCAGGGTCGTCCCCGACTGCCGGAACTGCGTGCGCGCCGCGTCGATCGCACGGGGAGGGAGCGGTGCCGCCACGTTCCTGGTCAGCCGTCGCTGGCGCAGGAAGTTGACGAGCTCGCTGTGGCTGATGTTCAGCTCGCGTGCCAGTTCGTGTGCCTTCATGCCAAAGTGTCCGTGAGTTATCTCCCGAGGGAAAGCCGGCGTCGCAGCAGCTGCATGCCGGGCGGGTGCCCGCAGGCACAAGCCGATGCGGACAGAAGTCCTGTACCCGACAGTGTAGACGCTCCGGGGGGGCGCCATCCGGGTGCCCGTCCCCGGCTCCGCCGCTCACCCGCCGATCAGGCGTCGAGCAGCCGCCGCAAGGCCGTCCAGACGGCGTCGTCCACCCGGGTACGCAGCGCCCGTTCCAGTCCGCGAGCCTTCCGGGCGCCGGCCAGGCACGCCGGATCGGGATGCAGGTAGGCGCCACGGCCCGGCGCCCGACCGGTCCCGTCGACGGCGACCCTGCCCTCCACGCCGCGGACGACGCGGACCAGATCCCGCTGCGCGGCCTGCCGCCGGCAACCGACACACGTGCGCAGCGGCTGGCGACGCGCCCCCTCCGCGGGGTGCTCGACCCCGCCGTCCCGCCGGCCGTGCTCGCTCATCGGCTCACTGCCGGTTCGCGTGGACCTCCTCGTCGGCCGACTTGATGTCGATCCGCCATCCGGTCAGCTTGGCCGCGAGCCGCGCGTTCTGCCCGTCGCGACCGATCGCGAGCGAGAGCTGGTCCTTCGGCACGCGCACGTTCGCGGTCCGCGTCTCCGCGTCGACGCTCACCTCACTGACTCGAGCGGGTCCGAGCGCGGCGGCGACGAACCGCTCGGGATCGGTCTCGAACGCGACCACGTCGACGTGCTCCTGCCCGAGCTGGGCGACGAGCGAGCGATGCCGGACGCCTCGCGGGCCGACGCAGGCGCCGACGGCGTCGACGCCGGAATCCATGCTCGCGACCGCGATCTTGGTCCGCAGCCCGGGCTCGCGAGCGATGCCCTTCACCTGCACGGTGCCGGCAGCGATCTCCGGCACCTCCGCCTCCAGCAAGCGCAGCACGAACGCCCGGTTCGCCCGCGACACGCGGACCTGGCCGCGCGACGCGTTCGGCTCCAGCACGACGACGGTCACCGAGCCGCCGGGGTGCAGCGCCTCGCCGGGGATCTGCTCCTCGCGTGGGAGCCAGCCTTCGACCTTGCCGAGATCGACGAGGGCAGCTCCGCGGTCGTCGACCCGGTCGATGAACCCGGTCGCGATCTGCCCGTGCTGGCGGCTCAACTCCTCCAGCGCCCGGTCTCGCTCCAGATCGCGCAGGTGCCGCAGCACGGCCGTGCGGGCCGTCTGCGCGGCGAGCCGCCGGAACTCGTCAACGGGCAGCGAGCGCCGCTCGTCGCCTCCGTCGGCGTTCCGGGCGGTCGTCGTCGCGGTGAGCGCGCCCGTCTCGGCATCGAGATGGACGGCGACCTCCGTCGGCACCTCGAAGGCGCGCTGGTACGCGGCGCCGAGCGCCGACTCCACCGTGCGCAGCAGGTCCTCCTTCGTGATCCCGACCGAGGCGCTGAGCGCGTCGAGGGCGACGAGCAGCGACTCCGGCTCCGGCTCGGCGGCGCCGCGACCGCGGCGCCGCGGTGTGGCACCGGTGCGGGAGGGGCTCACGGGACGGCCACCAGGTGCGCACCGAGCACGTCGGGCCAGGCCACGGTCGTGACGAGCTCCTTTCTGCCCCGCGCCTGCTTGCCGTGGATCAGGATGCCGGCGTCGGAGACCTGCTCCAGGTCGCCCTCGACGACGAACTCGTCCTCACCGGCGCGGGCGCGCACGTTGACACGAAAGCCGACGAAACGCTGGTACTCGGCGCGATCGTGCAGCGGGCGCTCGGCCCCCGGTGACCACACCTCGAGCGTGTAGGAGTCGGGGATCAGATCCGCCTGGTCGAGCAACGGTCCGACGAGCTGGCTCACGCGCTGGCAGTCGTCGACCGACACGACTCCGGCCGGCTTGTCGATCGTCAGTCGCAGCGAGCGGCCGGCCCGACTCAGCTCGTAGACCGAGTAGCCGAGATGCCGGAGGCTCGGCTCGAGCAGCTGCCGGACCTCGTCGAGCGGCCACGACCGGGGTCCCCGCGGAACGGAGCCCGCGGAGGTGGACGACCGGGGGGTGGACGATCGGGAGGATGTCACGGAATTCTCTCGCGGCGTCACGCTACCGCACCGGCTGCAGGCGGCGCCACACGACGAGCAACGGCGTCGCGTTGAAGATCGAGCTGTAGGTCCCCGAGACGATGCCGATGAGGAGCGCCAGGACGAAGCCCTGGATCGTCTCGCCGCCGAAGAGGAGCAGCGCGACCAGCACGATGACGACGGTGAAGCTGGTGATGATGGACCGGTTCAGGGTCTGCATCAGGCTCAGGTTCACGACCTGCTCGAAGGTCAGGCTGCGCGTCGTCTGCAGGTTCTCGCGGATCCGGTCGAAGACGACGATCGTGTCGTGGACCGAGAAGCCGACGACGGTCAGCGCCGCGGTCAGGAACAGGCTGTCGATCTGGCCCTCGTTGAGGTTCAGGACGCGGCCCAGGATCGAGAAGATGCCCGTGAGCACGAACACGTCGTGCAGGAGCGCGAGTAGGGCGCTGCCCCCGAACTGGAGCCCCGACCGCCAGCCGCCCGGCACCTTGCGGAAGCGGAAGGCGAGATAGAACAGGATCAGGGTCGAGGCGAGGACCAGCGCCCACAGCGCATGGGTGACGGTGTCCGAGGCGACCGAGCCGCCGACCTGCTGCGTCGAGGTCGCGCCCTCGTTGATCGGACCGACCTTCTGCGCGAGCGCGTTGCGGAACGCGGCGGCGTGGATCGGGTCGGCTTCGGGCGTGCGGACGATGAAGTTGCCGTTCGTCGTCTGCTGGACGGTCCCGTTCGGACCCTCCAGCTGGGTGACCGCGCTCTCCACCGTGGCCAGCGAGTGGTGGCCCTGGAACACGACGAGGTACTGGTTGCCGCCCACGAAGTCGACGCCGAGCAGGAACCCGTGCGTCACCATCGAGACGATCCCGGGCACGATGATGATCAGCGAGACGAGGAAGAACCAGTTGCGCTTCCCGATCAGGTCGAGCCGGCGGGTCGCGGACCGCTGCTCGGCCGCGGCCGTGCCGACCGCGCTGTCAGCTGGGCGCTCTGCTGCCACGCATCACCCCGAGTAGTGCTCCGCTGCGCGACCAACCGAAGTTGAGCACGATCGCGAGCAGGTTGTGAGTAACGACGATCGAGCTGACGAGGCTCGTCAGGACGCCGAGCGCGAGCGTCAGCGCGAAGCCCTGGACCTCGCCGCTGCCGAGCGCGAAGAGGACGATCGCGGTGATCAGCGTCGAGGAGTTGGAGTCGCGAATCGCGGGCCAGGCCCGCCGCACGGCGTGGTCGACCGCCGCCGCCACGGTGCGACCGGCGCGCATCTCCTCCTTGAACCGTTCGAAGATCAGCACGTTCGCGTCGACCGCCATGCCGACCGTGAGCACGAAGCCCGTCAGGCCGGCGAGCGTGACCGTGACCGGGATCACCTTGAACAGCATGAGGACGACGCCGGCATAGAAGAACAGCGCGATCGAGGCGAGCAGGCCGGGCAGCCGGTAGAGCGCGATCATGAAGATGATCACGACGAGCAGGCCGAGCGCGCCGGCGAGCAGGCTCTGCCGGATCGAATCGGCGCCAAGCGTCGCCCCGACGTCGCTCGAGCTGATCGGCGTCAGCGTGACCGGCAGCGAGCCCGAGTTGAGCAGCGTCGCCAGGTTCTGCGCGCTGCCGGAGTTGAAGTTGCCCGTGATCTGCGCCTGACCGCCGGTGATCGGGTTCGAGATCTGCGGGTCGGTCACCAGCTTGCCGCCCTGCGTCGTCGGCAGGTACAGCTTGGCGGCCTCCTGCTGCCAGTTGTTCACGTCCTGCTGGGTCAGATCGAGCCACTCCGTGATGTGGCGCTGAGGGCAGTCGGTGGTCGAACAGGCGTTGTAGGCCGCGGTCGTCAGCTGCCCGAAGATCGCCCCGCCCTGCGAGTCGAACGTGATGTTCACCGTCCAGGAATTCGACGTCGAATCGAGCGATGCGTTCGCCGAGGTCAGCATGTCGCTGCGCAGGTTCGTGATCTGCGGCCGGTAGCCCGGCCAGGGACCGGCCGTGATGCTCGAATCGGGCACCCACTTCGTCGTCACGAGCTGCGCGGTCGTGCCGACCACCTGCTGCGCCTTGGCGGCGCTGACGCCGGCCAGCTGGACCTCGATCTGGTCGCTGCCGACCGCGTTGATCTGCGGCTCGGAGACGCCGAGCGCGTTGACCCGCTTCGCGATCACGGCGATCGTCCGCTGCTGGACGTCCGACTTCGACTGCCCGGCAGGGAAGTTCTTCATCTGATAGAGCAGGTCGGTGCCGCCCGAGAGGTCGAGGCCCTGGTGGATGTACACCTGCCAGCCGTCGAAGTTCGGCGGCAGGCCGGACACGTTCCCGCTCAGCGGGTCGTGGTTGATGAATCGATAGGCGTACCCGGCGCCGTCGACGAAGATCGAGAAGAGCAGCAGGGCCACCACCAGGAGGCGGACCGGCCAGCTGAGTACGAGCTGCAAAACCAGTGCGATTCTAGCGACCGCGGCGAGCCGATTTCGAGTCGAGTCGATCAGAACGGCAGGGACGGCTGGCCCGGGCCCTCCTCAGGCGGCACCAGACCGAGGTGGCGATAGGCGAGCGGGGTGACGACGCGGCCTCGCGGCGTGCGCGCCAGGAAGCCGAGCTGGATCAGGTACGGCTCGTGCACGTCCTCGATCGTGCCCGGCTCCTCGGCCAGCGAGACGGCGATCGTGTCGAGGCCGACCGGGCCGCCCCGAAAGCTGTGGACGACCGTCTCCAGGAGCCGGCGGTCGAGCGGCTCGAGGCCGATCTCGTCGATTTCGAGCATCGCGAGCGCGGCCCGGGCCACGGCCAGGCTGCCGACGCCCTCCGCCCGCACCTGCGCGTAGTCGCGGACCCGCCGCAGCAGCCGGTTCGCGATCCGCGGCGTGGCCCGGGAGCGCCGCGCAAGCTCGCGGCGCGCCTCGGTCTCGATCTCGAAGTCCAGCAGTCGCGCCGACCGCTCGATGATCTGCTCCAGCTCCTGGACGGTGTAGAAGTCGAGCCGGTAGACGGCGCCGAAGCGATCGCGCAGCGGTGCCGACAGGAGCCCCTGCCGGGTCGTCGCGCCGACGCAGGTGAAGCGGGCGAGCGGGATCTGCATCGCGACCGACCCCGCGCCCTTGCCGGCGACGAAGTCGAACTTGAAGTCCTCGAGGGCCGGGTAGAGCGCCTCCTCGACCTGCGTCTGCAGGCGATGCACCTCGTCGATGAACAGCACGTCCCGATCGCCGAGGTTCGTCAGCAGCGAGCCGAGCGCGCCCGCATGGTCGACGGCGGGGCCGCTCGTCGTGCGGATGGCGACGCCGAGCTCGTTCGCGATGATGTTCGCGAGCGTCGTCTTGCCGAGGCCGGGAGGCCCGCTGAGCAGGATGTGCTCGACCGGCTCGCCGCGTCGCCGGGCGGCCTCCAGCAGGATGCTCAAATTCTCCTTCACCTGCTCCTGGCCGATGTAGTCGCCCAGCGTCTGGGGCCGCAGGGTGCGGTCGAGCTGTTCCTCTTCCGGGCCCAGCTCGTCGGGGTCGGTCACCGCGCCGTCGCTCATCGCCGGCTCCCGAGCGCTCGCAGAGCACCGGCGAGCGCCTGCTCCGGCGTCAGCTCGTCCGACCACTCGACCGCGGCGACCCCCGACTTCGCCTGCGCCGGCGTGAAGCCGAGTCCGCGCAGCGCTGCCTCGACCTGCGCCGCCCCGTCGCCGCCGGCAACGGTCGCGGCGGGAGCGGTCGCCGCCGGCAGCCGGGCGCTCTGGGCCTCCAGCCTCGGCTGCAGGTCGATGATCACCTTCTGCGCGGTGCGCGGCCCGACACCCTGGGCGCGGCGGATCGGGCCGACCTCACCGGCCAGGATCGCCCGGCGCAGGACGTCGAGGCTCGACGTGCTGAGAATCGCGAGCCCGACCTTCGGCCCGACGCCGTCGACCTGGATCAGGAGCTCGAACAGCTCCAGCTCGTCGACGGTGAGGAAGCCGAACAGAGCCAGCTGATCCTCGCGCACGACTGTGTGGACATGGAGCTCCGCCCGCTCGCCGACCCGCCCTGCCCGCTCCTTCGCGCTCGCGGGCACGCTGACGAGATAACCGACCCCGCCGACCTCGACGACGAGCTGGTCGCCCGTCTGGCGGACGACGGTGCCGCGCAGGTAGCCGATCATCGGCCTTCGGCAGCGGCGCGGCGCGC
>JBAPVZ010000028.1:0-6701 GCA_049283435.1 Candidatus Dormiibacterota bacterium | reverse complement strand
CTTTCACGAAGCGTCCCGACGAAGGAGGCCACGCCCGGCGGGCAGGCCCCGAAGCGGGCCAGGTGGGCTGCATACCCCTCCCGTTCGGGCGCCGACGCACCGCCGGCGAGCAGCCAGGGTGGTCCCGACGCGACCGGCGTGCTCACGGCGGCCACGGCTCACCCACCCGCGCTGCCCGCCCCCACTGGAGGCGTTCGCCGACCGCCCCGATCGGCACCGGCGGCAGGATCACGTTCGCCGCCCCGCCGTGCGAGAGAAGCTTGGTCGGCGTCCCCGCCGCCCGTGCCCATCCGGCCTGCATCGGCCCGAGCCAGGTGAAGACGCCGATCGCGACCGCGGCGACGATCGAGACGAGCGCGAGCGCGACCGTCCAGCGGCTGCGCGCGCGCCCGCTGAGCAGTCGCACCAGCACCGCGACGAGGACGGCGCCGGCGGCCAGGAGGTAGATCGCGAGCGTCCAGCCGGCGCGCGTGTCCGACCCGGTTCCGAGCCCGTGCAGCAGCGCGAGCGGCCACGCGACATAGGATCCCCAGTGCACGAATCGCCAGACCCCGTAGCCGAGCCGGAGGCGCAGCAGGCTCGTCACGACGACGGCGATCGAAACCTCGCCGGCCAGCACTCCGAGCCCGAGCCAGAGCGGCCGGTAGCTCGCCGCGAACGGCACCACGAGATCCTGCAGCCGGACGCCGGCGAAGGGGTCGAGCCACACCGCCAGGCCGTGCAGCGCGAGCAGCGGCATCGCGATCAGGGCCAGATTGCGATGCAGCCCGTTCGCCAGGAAGCCGGCTCCTCCGGGGCGCCAGCGCTGGACCGTCAGCACACCGAGCACGACCGATCCGGTGAGCACGAGGAGAAGCACCAGACCCAGGCCGCGCGACGCGTACCAGAGCGGGCTCGGACTCGTCATGCGCCGTCGCCCGGCGAGGGCCAGCCGCCGATCTCCACGACTACGCCGCCGGCGTCGATGAGGCGGGCGGGCACACCGAGTCGCTGCAGCCAGAGCAGAGCGCGATCCCCGAGCACGATCGCGGCCGTCGCGCCCGCGTTCGCCTGCACGCACGTGGCGGCGGCGACCGTCACCGTGCGCCAGTGCTCGCGCGCCGGCAGTCCGGTCGCGGGGTCGAGGATGTGGTGCCTGACGACGCCTCCCTGCCGCCAGCGGCGCACCTGCGTGCTCGACGTCGCGAGCCCGCCGGAGGTGATCGAGACGACCTGTCCCGGGCCGTCGAGCGGCGTCGCGTGATCCTCCGCGCAAAGCACCTGCCATCCACTCCCCGGCGCCGGGCCGGCGACCGCGACGTCTCCGCCCAGGCTGACGAGCACGCCGCCCCCGACCGCCTCCTCGGCCCGCGCCGCCGCCCGGTCGGCCGCGAATGCCTTCCCGGTCGAGCCGAGGTCCAGCTCGACACCGCTGGGTACGCGAACGCGGCCGCGCCGGACGTCGAGCTCGACCATCTCCCAGCCCGGGATCCGGTGCGCCGTCAACCGCAGCGTGCCTGGCGGCTCATCCTCCAGCAGGGCGAAGTCGCGGTCGTAGCCGACGCGGCGCATCGCCGTGCCGACTGTCGGGTCGACGGCGCCCCCGGTCGCCCGTGCGACATCGAGCGAGATGCCGAGCACCTCGACCAGCAGCGGCCCGATCTCGACCGGGTGCCCGCCGGCGCGATTGACGCGGCTCAGCTCGGAATCTTCACGGAATCGGCTGCAGCTCTCGTCCAGCGCCGCCACCTCGGCTCGGACGGCGGCCAGGGCAGCCGGCAGCGCGCTCGCGTCCGTCGTGACGACGCGCAGGCTCGTCCCGAGCGCGCGCTCCTCCCCGACCGCGAGCAATGCTCAGGATCCGCCGGAGGACGCGGCCGGGCGGCCGCCGCTCGGCTGCGAGACGCCGCCCGAGGGGGGTTGGGGCACCTGCGTCGACCCGGGGGTGGCCGGCGCCCCGATCGTCGGCGGCGCCGTCGCGGTCCCCGTTCCATTTCCGGTGCTCCCGCCTCCGTTGTCACTCCCCGGCGAGCCGAACAGCGAAGAGAGGGAGGAGCCGAGCCCGGCGAACGGGCTCGCCGCGCCCCGGCCGGGAATGCCGGCCGCGGCGAGCAGCGAAAGCGCACCGGCGAGGCCGACCGCGCCGGCGATCAGCCTGACCGTCCACCGCCGCAACCGATCGAGCGAGCGGTCGCGGTCCCGGGCGGCCGTCTTCGTGTTCGAATGCATGACGATGACCGTAGGCCGCGAAAATTGGAATGGGGTTGGAACGGCGTGGTTGCATCCTGGCAGCTACCCTTCCAACGCTTCTCCAATGTTGTCCGGCTAGCTTGTCGGGAGATGAACGATCGGCGAGAGGGGCAGAGTGGCGGGGGCGCGGCGAGCGCCAACGTGGCTGAGCGCGGGCAGTGATGTGGCGGCCGGCCCAGCGCTCAACCGTCGAGTCCAATGCCCAGGTGACCGCGCACGCCGGCATCCTGCTGCTCTGCCTGCTCGGGCTGGAGGGTGCAACGATTCTCAGCATCCGCGCGCTCCTGCTCCCCCACTTCTTCCTCGGGCTGCTGGTCGTGCCACCCCTGCTGCTGAAGCTCGCGAGCACCGGGCACCGGTTCGTGCGCTACTACCTGGGCGACCCGGCCTATCGCGCCGCCGGTCCGCCGGAGCTCATCCTGCGGCTCGTCGCCCCCCTCGTCGTCGTCTCCACGGTCGCGCTGCTCGCGACCGGGATCGAGCTCTGGCTGTTCGGCCTCCGCTTCGGCGAGGTCTGGATCACGCTGCACAAGGCGAGCTTCGTCGTCTGGTTCGTCGTCACCGCGATCCACGTCCTCGGGCACGTGCTCGACACCCCGCGGCTCGCGCTCGACGACCTGCGCCAGGGCGGTTCGATCGGCAGGCTGCTGCGGCGCCGGTCGGTCGTCCTCGCCAGCCTCGCCGCCGGCGTCGTGCTCGCCTCTGGCGTCCTCGTCTGGCACACGCCGTTCGTCGCCAGTGGAGGCGGCTGATGGGGGAGGCCGGACCGATGGATGGGGGTCGGACGTGACGGCGACCGCCGGCTCCACCGAGGGCCGGGAGACGGGAGACGTGCGCATCCTCATCGTCGAGGACGAGAGCCCGCTCGCCTACATCATCTCTCGGCTGCTTCGCGAAGAGGGGTTCTCCGCCGCCATCGCGACGGACGGGCCGGAAGGACTCGAGCTGGCGCTCCGCGACCGTCCGGACGCGATCGTGCTCGATCTCCAGCTGCCGGGGATGGACGGCCTTGACGTCTGCCGGCGCCTGCGTGCCGAAGGATCGGTCGTGCCGGTCATCATGCTGACCGCGCGGGACGGGGTCCCGGACCGGGTCCGCGGCCTCGACGCGGGCGCCGACGACTACCTGGTGAAGCCGTTCGCGCTGGAGGAGCTGCTGGCGCGAATCCGCGCCCAGCTGCGGCGCACCGGGCGCGACACCGAGCGGCTGCAGGTCGCCGATCTGGTGCTCGAGCCGGGCAGCCGTCGAGCGTGGCGAGCCGGTCGCGAGCTGACGCTGACCGCACAGGAGTGGTCGCTGCTGGAGCTGCTGCTGCGGCACCCGGGCCAGGTCATGACCCGCCAGCGCATCCTCGACCACGTCTGGGGCTACGCCGCGGCGCCCGCCTCCAACGTCGTCGACCTCTACATCCACTACCTGCGGGAGAAGATCGACCGCGACGCCGAGCAGCCGCTGATCCACACCGTGCGCGCGGTCGGCTACGTGCTACGCCCGTGATGTTCGTACGGGCGCGGGTCCGCCTGATGCTGCTGCAGGGCGGAGTCCTGCTCGCGATCCTGCTCGTCCTCGGCGTGGTGACGTTCGTGCTGATGGACCGGCTGCTCATCGCTCAGGAGACGGCGAGCCTGCAGTCGAGCACGGCCGACGTGAATCGCGATCTGAGGAACGTCAACGATCCCGGCTTTCGGAAGCGGCACCTCGGTTATGACGAGGGAGCCTTCGTCGTCCTCTGGAGCCGGAGCGGGACGGTCCTGTACAACCCCGCGCACGTCGACGTCACGGCGTTGCGAGCGGCCGCCCGTTCGGCGCTCCAGGGGCACTCGGCGACGGCCGCCATCCAACTGTCCGGCACCCAGGACGCGCTCGTCGACTCGCAACCGGTCGCAGCCGATCGCGGCGGGGGCGCGGTCCAGGTCGGGCGCAGCCTCGCCGCCGTGCGCGACGTGGAGCGGGAGGCCGCAATCGTGATCGGGGTTGCCAGCGCCGGGGCGATCCTGCTCAGCCTGCTCGGGGGCTGGTTCCTCGCCGGCCGCGCGCTGAGCCCGATTCGGGACACGCTCCAACGCCAGCAGGAATTCACCGCGGACGCGTCCCACGAGCTGCGAACGCCGCTCGCGGTGCTCGATTCGGGGATCCAGCTCATGCAGCGGCGCCCCCAGGCGACGGTCGCCGACAACGCGGAGCTGCTCGACTCGATGCGCGACGAGGCGATGCGGATGCGGCGCCTCGTCGAGAGCCTGCTCGCGCTCGCCCGCGCCGACGCCGGCCAGGCGGCGATCCGACCGGCGCCGGTCGACGTCGGCGCGCTCGTGCGGACCGTCGCGCGAGATCTCGGACCCGATCGCGAGCGAACGTGAGATCAAGCTCGTCGCGGAGGGTCCGGTGCCGCTCGTCGCCGACGTCGACGCCGACCGCGTGCAGCAGCTGCTCGTGATCCTCGCCGACAACGCGATCCGCTACTCGCCGCGCTCGAGCGAGGTCAATCTGCGCTGCCGGAGCGACGAGCGGGGGCTTCTCCTCGAGGTGGCAGACCGCGGTCAGGGCATCCCGGCCGCTCAGCGCGAGCACGTCTTCGACCGCTTCACGACGACGGACGCCAGCCGCACCGGTGCCGGCGCCGGCCTCGGGCTCTCGATCGCGCACTGGATCGCGACCTCGCATGGGGGCGCGATCACGCTTGCCGACAACGGTCCCGGGCTCCGGGTCCGGGTCCAGCTCCCCCGCCACACGGCCGAGCCGTCCGGCACCGATCGGCGCCTGACCTCGCGCGGAGGTTGGTCGCGCCGAGAGGGCGGCCGGCACCCTCACTGAGCTACCGCACGCCGGCGCCGGGTACGCTTCGGATGAAGCGCAGGCCAGAGGGCCGCCGCATTCACGTCACCGGGAAGGGAGGCACGCGATGGCATGGCAGTCGACGAACGTGGTCGTCAACGGGGCGCGGGTGCACTACCTTCGAAGCGGCGGAAGCGGCCCGCCGCTGCTCCTGCTGCACGGGTTCTCGGACAGCGGGGGCTGCTGGAGCCGGGTCGCCCATGACCTCGAGGACTCGTACGACGTCGTCATGCCGGACGCTCGCGGGCACGGCCGGTCGGAGCGGGCCGGCGGGCCGGTTGACGCTGCCCAGCGCGTCGCCGACGCAGCCGGCCTGATCACGGCGCTGCGATTGCATCGGCCGGCGGTCGCGGGTCACTCGATGGGCGCGATGACTGCGGCCGCCCTGGAGGTCGCCCATCCGGAGCTCGTCGGGTGCCTCGTGCTGGAGGACCCGGCCTGGCGTGAGCCGCAACCGGCACAACCAGCGGGTCCGGGGCGCTGGGACTACCTGCGGCGCTGCCAGGAGATGCCGCTGGAGCAGGTCCCGGACTACTGCCACGAGCTGCACCCGACCTGGGCGCCGGCCGAGGTCGAGCCCTGGGTGGAGGCGAAGCGACAGTTCGATCTGACGCTGCTCGACGGACCGATGCCGGAGTCACCGCCCTGGCGCGAGACCGCGGCGTCGATCGGGTGTCCGACGCTCCTCGTCACCGGGGATCCGGAGCTGGGCGCGATCGTCACCGAGGACGTCGCCGCCGAAGCCGCCGCACTGTCCGGCTGCCGCGTCGAGCACATCGCCGCTGCCGGCCACAACATCCGCCGCGAGCAGTACGGGCGCTACCACATCGCGCTGCTCGGCTTCCTGCACGCCGAGTATCCGCCTCAGTAGCCGAGCGTCTGGTCGACGACATTGCGCAGCGGCTCACCGGCGAGGAACCGCCGGAGGTTGTCGGCGAGGATCGCGTAGGCGCGCGGGCCGTAGGCCGGCGTCAGACCCGCGTAATGCGTCAGCAGGAGGCAGTTCGGCGCCTCCCACAGGGGATCTTCAGGGGGCAGCGGCTCGGGGTCGGTGACGTCGAGGCCGGCGCCGGCAATCGTGCCCTCTCGGAGTGCGGTGAGGAGCGCCGGCTGGTCGACGATCTGGCCGCGGCCGACGTTGAAGAGGTAGGCCGATCGCTTCATCTCGGCCAGCTCGGCGGCGCCGATCAGATGGGTGGTCTCGCTTGTCAACGGCAGCGTGATGACGACGTGATCGGCGTCGCGCAGCAGCCCGTGCAGGTCGGCGCGACGAAACTGGCGGTCGAGCAGCCCGGTGGTCACCGCCGCGTCGGAACGGCGCCAGCCCGTCACCCGCATGCCGAGCCCCTTCGCCTTGCGGGCGAGCGCGGTCCCGATCTGGCCGAGGCCGAGGATGCCCATCGTCTGGCCCTCGACCTCGAACATGCCGGTCGGCCAGTAGAACCGGCGCCCGCCGTGCTGGTTCAGGATCTGCTCGGGCAGCCGTCGCGCGAACGCGAACAGCATCGCGAGCGCGTGCTCGGGGACGCTCGCGACGTGGACCCCGGCGACCGTCGTCGCGACGATTTCGGGCCGTGCCCGATAGGCGGGCGTGCAGAACGCGTTCGCGCCGGCGCCGGTCGAGGAGACCCAGCGGAGGC